>CAYVFJ010000059.1:0-4551 GCA_964450905.1 uncultured Verrucomicrobiota bacterium | reverse complement strand
ATGCTGTTATGATCAGATACGTCAAGTTAAATACTGTTGCTAAAGAAATATCAACCATTGAAAGTAAATCCGCTCGCTGGATTGCCAGTGATGCTCTTAGACAGTTACAAAGTCCTAAAATATATTTCAAAAACTATCCACGAAAAGCACATGGTAAATTTTGCTCAGCGAAAGTTGATGCCGGAACAAATGGACGATCCAAACCTGGATTTAATGGTTCATCGCCAGGCATTAAGAGGGCTCGTCCGATTAAATCGATTTGGAGGTGGACTTCGTAATCTTTGGAAACCAATTCAATCGATGGCTAGTAAAATTCCGAAGGATTCGATGCGGATTTTGGATCTGGCCACGGGAAGCGGTGATGTCCCAATCTATTTGGCTTGCAAAACAAAGGAAACAGGAATGTCTTTGGTCATGGAGGCTTGTGATATCAGTTCTACAGCGCTTGAGGATGCGAAGGAAAAAGCTTCTCGTGCAAAGGTTGATATTCGATTTTTTCAATTTGACGTTACGAAATCAGAACTGCCCAATGATTATGATATCATTATCTGCAATCAATTCCTTCACCATTTAACTGAAGAACAGGTCGTCATTCTCTTAAAAAAGATGGCGAATGCGGCTCTTTACGGGATTGCTATTAATGATTTACTACGAAGCCGATGGAATTTTTTGATCGTTTCGCTTGCAAGCCATTTATTCACTCGCTCTTCCGTTGTCCGATTCGATGGGCCTCAATCGATTCGAGCCGCATTCACGATCCATGAGATGAAACGACTTGCCAAAGAAGCGGGTCTTACCGAAGCCATTTTAAAACCATGTTTGCCTGCTCATTTTATTTTAACATGGATGAAAACAACTCCATTTTCATTCATCTTCGCGGAGAGTTGTGAGCTTCACGAGAAATGATCAAGAAAAGAATATGGGATGTCGTTGTGATCGGCGCAGGACCTTCGGGTGCTATGGCGGCGTATCAATTAGCTCATCTTGGTTTTACTGTTTTGATTGTTGAAAAAGAGGTTTTTCCTCGTGAAAAAGTATGTGGATGCTGCTTTAACACAGCAACTTTGGATGCTTTGAGAATTGCAAATTTAGCTCATCTTCCCGAACAATTAGGCGGTTCCTATTACGATCGATTACAGCTCGTTAGTAGAGGCAAATCCACGACGATCTCCTTGCCAAAAGGAATGGCCGTATCTCGTGGAGCATTTGATCATGCCATGTTGCAAACGGCAATCAATGCGGGCACGCAGATTCTCATGAGAACTCAGGCTACTATAAAAACAGAAATCGACCTGAGCGATACTTGTCAAATTGAACTGAAACAAGACGATCAACCGTTTACAATACAATCACGTATCGTTTTGGCTTGCAGTGGACTGATTTATGGTGCGATTCCACAAAAAAATGACGCACTAAAAATCGATGATCAATCGAGAATTGGAATTGGTACAATCGTTCCAGCTCATGGGAATGATGATTATACGAAAGGAATCATTTATATGGCTTGCGGAAAGAATGGGTATGTTGGTTTGGTCCGTTTAGAAGATGACCGCCTTAATATTGCTGCGGCGCTTGATCCAAAATTTGTGAAAGTTTGTGGTTCACCTCATCAAGCTGTTGCCGTTTTGCTAAATGAAGCTCAAATGCCTGAAATATTGAATAGGACCGAATTTAAATGGCACGGAACGCCTGCTTTGACACGAAAACGAAAACGTTTAGGCAGTCATCGCGTTTTTATTTTGGGTGATGCTGCGGGGTACATTGAACCATTTACGGGTGAAGGAATTGCCTGGGCACTGAGTAGTGGTATTGCCGTCGTTCCTCTTGTTACCCAGGCCATAAAAAAATGGGAACCGCAACTCATTACCAAATGGGAGGCCGTTCGTCATTCACTACTGAGTCAACGCCAATTCCTTTGTCGATGCATATCGCAGATGCTTCGACATCCGAAACTAACCCGTTTTGCAATCGAATTGTTATCAATGATACCTCCATTATCAACTCCGGTGGTTCATTTAATCAATCGTCGCTTTCGGTTTAAACCAATTTGAAATAAAAAACATGATGTCTCCAATGATTCTCGGAATTTCTACTGCCGTTCCGGACGGACAACTCGATCAAGTGCGAGCAGCAGAAATCGCTCAAAGCCGCTGTGCTTTTTCGAAAGAAGAAGGGATTTGGATTGAGAAAAGATATCGTTCAACTGGAGTCAAACAACGAGCAACCGTGTTTTCTATGGCGAATAGTGAAAACAACAAAGGTTCGTATTTAGAAAAGAGTGTTTCATCCGAATCGCATCGATCGAAGTCCGTTTCTTTTGAAGCCGTCTCTGATTTCGAAAGTTTTTATCCAAGGGCAAAGGGAGCTCTTGATCGAGGCCCTACAACAGAACAACGGATGTCACGCTATGCCCTTGAAGCGCCGTTACTCGCTCAAAAAGCAGCCCAATCGGTATTGGAAAATACAAAAACAGCGTCTTCGTCTGTGACTCATCTGATCACCGTTTCGTGCACAGGATTTGTCGCGCCAGGAATAGATATCTCGTTGATCCAGGATTTAGGCTTACAAAAAACGATGGGTAGAACACATATTGGATTTATGGGATGTCATGGAGCGTTCAATGGATTACAAGTCGCTCGAGCCATTGTTACTTCTCAGCCAACTGCAAAAGTGCTTATTGTTTGCGTCGAATTATGCAGCTTGCACTTTCATTATGGCTATCATCGAGACAAAATCATTGCAAACGCATTGTTCGCGGACGGTGCGTCGGCTTTTCTCGTAGGATTTCAAAAAGATCAAAATGAACTGTGGCAACTCAAGGACACTCATAGCTTCCTTTTCCCTGAGAGTTTAGATGGAATTACGTGGCAAATTGGAGGGCATGGTTTTGAAATGACCCTCCAACCAGAGGTGCCTATTTTAATCCGTAAACATCTGCATTCGTGGCTTCAACCCTGGCTCCAAAAACATGATCTGACCATCGATCAAATCCGATCTTGGGCACTTCATCCGGGTGGACCCAAAATTCTTAATGCCGTTGAAAAGGCTCTTAACCTGTCTGAGGAAAGAACTTCAATTTCGAGAGCCATTTTATCTGAACATGGTAATATGTCCTCGGCCACCATTGGGTTCATTCTTCAACGGATGATTCAACAAAATTCATCTCGACCCTGCATTGCACTGGGATTTGGGCCAGGAGTCGTGGGTGAAGCCGCTTTATTGACATAGGAATACACCCGAAAATTACGATGAGCTTATTATGGGCACATCCGGAAACTAGGGAACGGATGTTTAGTATGACCGGTGATGGATTGAAAAATAGTGGGCGATGAGGGATCAGCAGCAAGAGCAGAATAAGCCGTTTATCCGCCGCAACAGATAAACGGCTTGGTTTCTCAACTCTGTGTGCTCAGCGTCTCTGGTGCGAGATTTCTTCTTTCTTAAATTTTAAATATCTTTTGCAAGAGCCTCTAAAAATTAAGAACTCCGTTATCGGAACTTTGGAGTAGGCGCAGCAGTAACATCCATTATGTTAGCGGCTTGTATGGTAGGACTTGTCTCTGTATGGGGAGTTAATGACAATGATGCTCCTATCCCCTTTCCCGCCAATTCGCCAATAATAATTCCTTCAGTGCCGCTTCCTCCACTAGGATTCGCAATGACTAAGAAAGAGTTATCATAAAAAAATACGGTTTGTGGCCCCCCGCTAGGATCATATTTAACATGCAGTACATCACCATTATTACCATTAGGAAAGTTGATCTCCACCATAAGTTTTCCATCGGCGGAATAGCTTGTCGTCCACCAGGTTACTTTATCCGTCACTTCTACTCCATTGGAGTCCTTCGGCCTTCTGTTGGGGGCGATGTCGTTCGTAGGTAAAATATCTATATTGGGAGTATTGGGACCAGCCACTATCAATAGATGGCCCCCAATTGGATTTGGATTGCCGTTGCCATTAGGAGGAGAATTAGACTGTATATGCTCCCCCAAGGGGAAGTACGGACCCTTTAACCCAGTGTCGTCCGTGATGGTCTTTGGACCAAAAATATTAAGAATCTCTGTCGAACCCGCTGGTGAGGAAAGAAGAGAAACAGTTCCATGTCCACACCCATTCGGAGCAGGATCTATAGCCGTTCCGTTGAACGGTCCACCATGTATATGGGGAGTAGGACATGCGTCGGTTCCACCTCCAGGAGCAACAAAAATATTGACTCCTACAGTGCCATTTCCACCAGTCGTAGTCACCTGTACGGTTGGATCATTGTCCAGTTGATAGGTCCCATCCGTTAACGGCAACTGATTTGAATACACACCATGAGGAAGCAAAACAATGAATGCAAAGCTTAACCCTAGGTTTTTAGCCAAAAACCAAACTTTATTATCTGTCATTTTCATACGATCCTTTCTTTCTAGTTAATTAATGTTTATGTTGATTGTTAATAACGTCACGCACAATAAGTTATTATAATACTTTTGTCAAATTGTTTCTTATATTTAAAGCCTGTCCGCAGATTGCGCAGATTACGCAGATTTTTTATCTCACACAGA
>CAYVFJ010000058.1:0-6181 GCA_964450905.1 uncultured Verrucomicrobiota bacterium | reverse complement strand
GTCCCCACCACGCTCCATCTTGACGAGATTCTTCAAAACCTTTGGACGAAAGCGCGTGGATCAAGGCATTATTCCATAAAATCAATTTTGGGCTCGAACCTCGTTTTCGTTGCTGTCCCAAAGAAAAAAGTTCCAAACCGGAAACAAGAAAAGCAGTTTCTAATAGCTTTAAATAATGTGCTAGAGTGGTTGTATTCCCAGCATCCTGAAGTTGTCCTAACATTTTATTGTAAGAGAAAATTTGCGCTGGATACGCAGCTGAAAAAGCAAAAAGATGTCGTAAGAGTGAGGGTTTGTTGACCGTTTGTAATTGAAAAACATCTCTTGATAAAACTGTTTCGATCAATGAATCGGCCACATATTGTTTCCATTCGGATGGTTTGGATGTCCAATGAGCGCCTCCAGGGTATCCCCCAAAATAAAGCCAGCGATCGAGGCTCCAATGAAACGCGTTTTGACATTCAATCCATGACCAATGAGGACAACGGTGGAGAAAAAATCGGCCTGCCAAACTTTCTACCAATCCTTTTTGGAGAAGAAGAGCCGAAGACCCTAAAAGAAGTGTGTGAATCAAGATCTTTTTTCGCCGGTCTTCATCCCATAATCGTTTAACCACAACACTCCATCCTTGAACTTTTTGTATTTCATCCAGCGCTAAAAGAACTGGTTGCTGTGTTTTATAAAAAATGGATCGAGCTTGGGTCCAGTGAGATTCAATCCATTCAGGTCCAGGAGGAAGAGGAGTATCCGCAGAAGCAAAAACTTGTGGAAATGAAAATTTCTTCATAACCTGCAAGGCAATGGTGGTTTTTCCAACCTGACGAGCTCCAATCAGGATATGTAAGAGAAAGGAACTTCGTTGAATTTGATCACAGATTTTAGAAACAATTTCTCGCTCAAAAGCCATAAGAAGAATCTGCCATATTTTTCCCAATAGTCAAGATTACTCAGTGATTGAGTATTTTTACTCAGTGATTGAGTAAATATCACAGGTCACTTCACAACCGGTTATCTTGTTTGCTGGAGTTGGCCGAATTTTTTGATAACTTTGCAATTTCAGGCCTCCTGATTTGAGCGTTTTTAGCGGGCCCATCGGCTCCTTTTAGGCGGATGTCTTGAGTTGCTCATGCCAATTATTTTTTAACGTGTGATCATCAACTTTTACATCAAGCCCAGCGGCTTGAACTAGGAATTGCCATCATGAACCCTGTGGACTATACTGGGACGACTTGAACTATGAAAAAAACCAATATCATAAGTGATGTAGAAATTAAGTTGAACGGCATAGAGGCATTAAACAAGTCTCTCGGACATACTTCAGTGCTTCGTTTTTTATCTCTTCTTCATCACGAATCGTCTGACTATGTGAAGATATCTCATCGCTCAGGTCAAGGACAAACAGTCAACGAAATTTTTGAGAGAGCTAAAAAATCCTGGCGAGAAAGGTAGTCTTTGGGGGAGAATCGAAATGGTGAGAAATGGGGTCGCATAAACATGAAAACCACACACAACGTTCATATCAAGGGATTTGCCCCTCTGATTACTCCTCGTGAACTCGAGACAGAGCTGCCCATGACAGAAAACACTCATCAAACTGTGGTTGAAGGACGAGAAGCCGTTCAACAAATCCTTCGTCAAAATGATCCGCGACTTTTAGTTGTGATAGGGCCCTGCTCGATTCATGATCCCCAAGCAGCTCTTGAATACGCCGATCAACTCAATCGTTTGCGTCTAGAAACTCAAGAGCATCTTTACATTCTTATGCGCGTTTATTTTCAAAAACCTCGCACCACCATTGGATGGAAAGGTTTGATCAATGATCCTCATCTCGATGGCAGTTGCGATATTCAAGCTGGACTAAGAATCGCACGAAAGTTATTGCTTCAAATCAATGAGATGGGATTACCCACAGCAACAGAATTTTTAGATCCTACCACCCCTCAATACATTGCGGATCTTCTCAGTTGGGCAGCCATTGGAGCGCGCACCACCGAATCCCAAACCCATCGTGAAATGGCCAGTGGACTCTCGATGCCCGTCGGATTTAAAAACGCAACAGACGGTGGTCTTCAAATCGCCATTGATGCCATGGAATCATCCAGACATCCTCATAGTTTTCTTGGAATGGATCAAGATGGAAGAACCTGCATCGTGAACACCACCGGCAACCGATGGGGACACATCGTGATGCGTGGTGGTCGCACCCAAACAAATTATGATCCGGAAAGCATCAAACAGGCAGCCACCAAACTCACCCAAGCAGGGCTTCCCGCAGAAATCATGGTAGATTGTAGCCACGCAAACTCAGGCAAAAAACATCAACGCCAGGAAATTGTATGGAAAAGCGTTCTTGAACAACGGTGCGAAGGAAATCAGGCGCTCATCGGATTGATGATCGAAAGTAATTTAAAATCAGGCAATCAACCGATTCCAAAAAATCTGTCAGATTTACTTTACGGTATTTCCATCACAGACGAGTGCATCGATTGGGATACTACGGAACGTTTGTTGCGATTTGGAAATGAAATGATGAAAAGAGCCATCCAGCATAAGACTTAAAATGCCTTACCTTTCTCTTGTCATTCCTGTTTATAACGAAGAAGAAAACCTGCAACGGTTGCATGCCGAAATTACTGCTGCCATGAAGAAGATGACCTACGATTACGAAGTCGTGGTTACCGACGACGCGAGTAAAGATCGCAGTTGGGAAATTCTTAACACCCTTGTTTCACAAGATTCTCATTGGCATATTCAGCGATTTGCTGAAAATTGTGGAGAAACCGCTGCTTCGGCTGCGGGCATGAAAGCCGCCAAAGGCGATATCATCATCACCCTTGATGCAGACCTTCAAAATGATCCCCAAGATATTCCTAAATTTCTGGAAGCTTTAAAAAATGCCGATTGCGTTTGTGGCTCACGCGTTCATGAACGCGCCGACAACTGGTTACGACGCATTTCGTCTCAGATCGCGAATGGGGTGCGAAATCAATTAAGCAATGAAAAGATCAGTGACGCGGGATGCACCTATCGCGCTTTCAAACGAGAATGCTTAAAAGAAATCAAGTTTTTCCGTGGTGCCCATCGATTTTTACCCACACTTTTTCGTATGGAAGGGTGGAAGGTTGTGGAAATCACCATCACACCAAGAGAAAGGTTTGCCGGAGAATCTAAATATGGCGTATGGAACCGCCTTTTTAAATCCTTCACCGATCTTTTGGCCGTCAGATGGATGAAAAGCCGTCAACTCCGATATCAAATCGCAGATCGAAAAGGATTTGATGAAAGATCGTTTAACCAATGACGAAAGACAAATTATGGATTACTTTTATATCGACGAAAAATTTTTAGGAATTGCTTGGAGTTTTTGGAAAATTTTTGGATGGCTGGGGAACATTGTTTTTTTCTCGCGTTTCATCATTCAATGGATCGCGACGGAACGAAAACGTAAAGTCGTGGTTCCCTTAGCCTTTTGGTATTGCAGTCTTTTAGGGTCGTTCATCCTTCTTATTTACGCAATTCACCAGAGAGATTCCGTCTTCATTGGAGCTTACGTCTTCACCTGGCTTCCTTACACACGAAACCTTTATTTTGCGATGAAAGAACAAAAGGTTCAGTCACAAAATCCAGCCAAATAGTGGCAAATTCATCCAATTAAATTCCAAATACGCAGCGCACATTTTCGGCAACGATTTGAAGCGTTTTTTCGAGGGATAAATT
The DNA here is from genome assembly GCA_964450905.1 of uncultured Verrucomicrobiota bacterium. Lineage (GTDB taxonomy): Bacteria > Verrucomicrobiota > Verrucomicrobiia > JABWAM01 > JABWAM01 > CAYVFJ01. The sequence continues at coordinate 2,464 of CAYVFJ010000058.1, read as the reverse complement.
CCAAAGGTCAGCCACTTTTTCTGCGACCAACATCGTATAAGCAGGCTCATTCCGTTTGCCACGATGAGGAACCGGCGCAAGATAAGGACAATCTGTTTCCAATAATAATTTGTCGTGAGGTATCGCTTGGACTACTTCGCGAAGGGCGTTTGCATTTTTGAATGTTAAGATTCCTCCGACAGAGATGACATAACCCATGTCAAAAACTTGGTGGGCCATTGCCAGGTTTGATCCAAAACAATGCATCACCCCGCATGGATCACGAAAACGTCCGAATTCTTGAAGAATCTTTAAAGTATCTTCATAAGCATCGCGACAATGAATGATGACGGGCTTGTTCATTTGCTTTGCCAAATCAAGTTGCCGTAGGAAATATTCTTTTTGACGTATTTTTTCTTCTTCCGGATGTTCCTGAGATAAATGATGATAATCCAAGCCTATTTCTCCAATAGCAACCACACGCGGATGGACGGCTGCTTTTTCTAATAAGGGCCATTCATCCAACTTTAAAGCATCCAGATCAGTAGGATGAACGCCGACCGCAGCATAAACATTCGGATATTTTTCGCAAAGGGCTAGAGTTTTAGAAATGGAATGACGGCCGATTCCAATGGAAATGATTTTTGAAACACCGGTTTCACGAGCTTGTTTGATCACTGCATCTAAATCGGCTTCATAATCCGGAAAATCTAAGTGGGCATGAGTATCGGTGAGCATAAGAGATATTAGATGCTTACGGATGCATCTTGACAAGACATTTTAATGGCATTAAAAGTACATTATGAAGACATTAACAGTGACTCAGGCAAGAACGGGTCTTGGTAAATTGTGTGAACAAGTGAAAAATGGTGAGGAAGTTGGAATTATTTCTGGAGATCAAATCTTTCAACTTCTTCCGGTGAAAGTAAAACCAGTTGTTCCAGGTGAAATTACGATTATCCCGATGACGGATGAATATGTATGGAATGAATATGATGTGACCTCAGAAGAATTTCAAGCATTCAAGAAACGGCAAACCTTAGAGTATACAAAGGGTAAACATGCAGGAACCGTCAAACGATTTTCTGGAAATTTGGAAGAGGACATTCAGGATTGAAACCGATTGATTTACCTTTGCCTTTTCGCAAAGCCCTCCGCCAGCTTCCTAAAAAGCGCCGGCAGGAAATCGGCCGTATTTTACAACAAGTTCAACTCGCTTATGGATGTCCTCATCAACATCGCGGCCTTGGATTACGGAACTTACCCAAGAGTTACATCGAAGTTCGTGTAGGTTTGGGACAACGGATCATGATGCGCGAAACTCATGAGGCGCTTGTTTGTGAATGGATTGGCAACCATGATGATATTCGGAAATTCTTGAAAAATATCTAGATACTCAACAGATCAAGATTATAACACCTTATTGTTCTTTTGTTTCTTATTTGAACTAGAGATTGTCTTTGTGTCCGACAAATACATTTTACCAGCGGGAGCTGAACGATCTGTTTTAACATATTTGTTGTTGCCATATTTAATAACACGCAACTCCACATCAATAAGACCTGTGTTTAGAGGCTCTAATTTGTGAAAGGCCACTTTAGAAAGATCAATGACACGTCCTTCATGGATAGGAGGAAGTCGATCATTGATTCGAACGGTAACTTTCTTTCCGTTCCCAAGATTTGTCACTTCAATCAGTGAATTGAGTGCAATGGAGGGGTGAGCGGCCGTCATGGCGTTCATATTATAAATTTCTCCATTGGCGGTTCGGTCGCCATGATCGTCGTACCAGGAAGCTAACCCTTGTTGTCGACCATCTTCTGTCCAAGAAAGATCAGGTCGAGAGGTTGCGCAGGAAGTAAAAAGCCACAAGCCACAGACCGTAAACCATAAACCTACCGTTCGGAGGTCTTTTTTAATCATAGATATTATGTTTCCAGAATTGCAAAAGAAAGCTTCATGAATGTACGAATTATGCTAAAGGTGTGCAATGCTTGTTTCGATTCGAATCAAAAATCTTGCGTTAGTGGAAGATATTTCTTTGGATCTTGAGAAGGGTTTCAACGCGATTACAGGAGAGACTGGCGCCGGTAAATCCATTTTGATTGGCGCGATTACTTTGTTGGTAGGGGAACGAGCAGATCGCGATCTGATTCGAACAAGCGCTGATTCATGTATGGTGGAAGCCATTTTCGATATTAAAAGTCTACCATCACTTCCGTCTCTTCTCAACACTCTCGGTTTGGAGGTATGTCAAGATTCTCAATTGATTCTGAAACGAGTTTTTAGCGTTTCGGGCGCCAATCGCCAATTTGTCAACGGATCTCCAACAACCCTTCAATCCCTTAAACAAATTGGTGAATCGTTGGTGGATATTCATGGGCCTCACGATCATCAATCTCTTTTGCATGCCGAAACTCAGCTTCTGATTTTGGATCGGTTCGCCGGGCTTGAGGGATACCGAAAAAAGTTTGCTGAATATCTC
>CAYVFJ010000057.1:0-5998 GCA_964450905.1 uncultured Verrucomicrobiota bacterium | reverse complement strand
AAAAAGAGGGACCACAAGTAGGGCAATAGAAATTTAAAGACATTTTGTAAAAAAAATGCCCACAATCAGAAAAACAAAAAATAGGATGGCTTAGTTCGGGAAATATACCCCAAACTGATGCCATAAATAAAAATCTAAATCCAACAAGATTCTTTGATAAGAAAAAAGTGATATGCCAAAAGTAAATTCTTCAGCTAAACAGGCTCGATCAAGTTTGCGCAAGCGTTTGCGAAATCAATCCGCGAAAAACAAAATACGATCCGGATTACGGCGCTTTTCGGAATTACAAAAAAGTGACCCCCAACTGGCCAAGAAACAGGGCTGTCAGGTAATCTCCTGGTTGGATCGCGCGGCAAAATCACAAATCTTGCATGTCAACACAGCGCGTCGTCATAAAGCAAAAGTGATGGCGCAAATTCAAACACTTGCCAAATAAGGATCCACATTATGAATAACCTCTATCTTTCTCAATCTCTTAAAAATATTAAAAATCCAAATATTTTGGTCAATATGGTTTCTCAACGTGTCCGTCAATTAGGACAAGGCCATAAACCTATGGTGGCTTCGGATTATCGGATGTCTTACATGGACGTGGCCCTAAAAGAGATTGCTGAAGGCAAATTGGAATATGAAATGGAAGATCCCTTGCTTTTGAAAGTAGTCCATAAGCCAAAAGCTAAAAGACGAAAGTAATATTGGCAACGAGCAGTTTTGAATTTTTAGTTTGAGGATTTCGGGTTTTAATAATCGAAGTTGTATGTTTTAAACTAAAAACTCTGTGGTTTTTTTAGATTCATGGACACCAAGGAAATCCTTAATCGAAAAGCGCGCCACGACTTCGAAATCCTTGAAACTTACGAAGTGGGGATAGCTCTTCGAGGGACAGAGGTAAAATCGATCCGCTTGGGAAAGGCATCACTCCAAGGCGCCTTTGCCCGTATCGATAAAAAAGAAGTTTGGTTGATGGGCGTTCATATCGAGGAATACGCCCAAGGGAATCGATTCAATCATGATCCTATACGATTTCGTAAATTACTGCTCCATCGATCCGAAATTCAACGATTATCTCAAATGAGTTTAATTAAGGGGCACACCTTAATTCCGCTCAAAATTTATTTTAACCAAAGAGGAATCGCCAAGGTGCAGTTAGCCGTTTGCAGAGGAAAGTCAGGCGTCGATCGGCGCGAAGACATGAAAAAACAAGACGCCGAAAGAGAGATGCGTCAAGCCATGAAAAAGAGAAGATGAAAACGTCAAGCCGGATTAGAATGAGATTGAAATATTTCCTCTCATTCCCCTTAATCTCCCCTAATCCCGTTTAATCCCCATACGCACCCTTTAAATCTATGAGCCAATTTGTTCACCTTTTTAAACCGCTTAAAATTAAGAATCTCACCATACGGAACAGGATTTATTCAACCGGCCATGCCCCAGGCTACGCCAAGGACGGTTATCCCCAAGAACAATATCGCCTTTATCAAGCCGAAAAAGCTAAGGGCGGAGCCGGCTTAATCATTTTTGGAGGGTCTACGTCCGTCGATTGGGATAGTCCAGCAACCGAATGGAGCATGATCGCCAATCGTGACGATTCCATCATCCCCTATTATCAGCAATTGGCGGATGCCGTCCATGTGCATGGAGCAAAAATATTTACCCAACTCACTCACATGGGAAGACGAAACCAATCGGAGAGTGAACGTTGGTTGCCCCTCGTGGCGCCTTCTCAAATTCGCGAGCCTTATCATCGAGAAATTCCTCACGAAATTGAAAAGAAAGATATCAAGCGTATTGTAAAAGCTTTTGGCCAAGCAGTCCGCCGCGCAAAAGAAGGTGGACTGGATGGTGTGGAACTCTGTTATTTTAGCAATCATTTGGCCGATCAATTTTGGAGCCAAAAAAGCAATCATCGAACCGATGAATACGGCGGCAGTCTTGAGAATCGGATGCGATTTAGTCTCGAAGTTTTAGATGAAGTCCGCAACGTCGTTGGAAACGATTATATTGTGGGAGTGCGAATTACGGGAGATGAATTTTTGGATGGCGGATTGACTCTGGACGATATGACCGAGATTGCACGCCGTCTTGCAGCCACCAAACAGATCGATTTCTTTAGTGTCGTAGGTGGTTCCGCGGAAAACTTTGTGAATATTGCGGGTCTCATGCCCGGAATGTTTTTTCCTCCCGCTCCTTACGTGGCTCTTGCTTCAACCATTAAAACAGAAGTAGATGTTCCCATTTTTCATGCAGGACGAGTGGTCGATCCGATTCAAGCCGAACGGATTTTATCCGAAGGTCATGCGGATATGATTGGAATGACTCGCGGCATGCTTGCCGATCCGCACTTGGCAAAGAAAGCTCAAGAAGGTCGTTTGGATGATATTCGCCAATGTGTTGGCGCCAACCTTTGTATTGATCGTCTTTATTGGGGAAAATCAGCTCATTGCATTCAAAATCCAGTCACCGGTCGCGAAGCCGAACTCGCCGAAGTCAAACCAGCAGAAAAACGTAAAAAGATAGTGGTCATTGGAGGAGGCCCGGGCGGTCTTGAAACAGCCCGAATGGCAGCCGAACGAGGACATCAAGTTGTCTTATTTGAAAAAAAAGATAAAGTAGGTGGACAAGTGAATTTAGCAGCGATTTCGCCGAATCGCGATCAGATGGCCGGCATTATTCGATGGCTCGAATTGCAAGTGCGAAAAAAAGGTGTGGATCTTCGTCTAAATACTTCAGCTACTGCCGAAAGTATATTAGCAGAAAAACCGGATGTGATCGTCGTTGCAACCGGTGGCCATCCAAATCGAGGTGAAACCCAACCTGAAATTCAATTAAAAGGAAACCGAATCACAACCCCTCACGAGATTTTGGAAGGAAAGGTTCCACCTGGAAAAAACATCTTTTTCTTTGATGATATGGGGGATTGGGCCGGGGTGACCACCGTCGATTATCTTGCCGACCGAGGAGCAAAAGTCACGCTGGCGACTCCCGATCAATCGATCGCCCGAGAAATCGGTTACACCACCTTTCCAGTCATGTACCAACGGCTTTATAGCAAGGGAGTGAAGATGATTCGAGATCATAAATTGGTTTCGGTTGATGAAAATGGAACAGTCATCATTCGAAATATTTATACTCTCGAACAACAGGAACTAACAGGTTTTGATCAAGTGGTGGTATGGTTTGGAAATCGTTCCGAAGACAGTCTCTATCATCAGCTACAAGGAAAAGTAAATGAACTTTATCTCGTAGGTGACGCCATGGCCCCGCGGGGCGTTCACCACGCAATTTTGGAAGGAACACGAGTGGCTCGAGCAATTTAACTCTACATTCTCATAGATTCAACTTTATCCAAGTGAGTTTGTGTGGTCTGAGATGTGGCGTTTTGTTTGAGGGCTTCTGAGAGACATAAAATGTCTTCTTCGGTATGAGCCGCGCTGATACTCACTCGGAGTCGTGCCTTTCCACGTCCCACTGTTGGATAACGAATGGCAGACGCCAGAATCCCTTTTTCTTGCAAATGTTGAGCCACTTTCAAACATCGTTTTTCTTTGCCAATCATGATGGGAATGATAGGGGATAAGATTGGCTGGTTTTGTTTGAATGCATCATCTCGGATGAACTGTTTTCTAAAAAAATCGACATTCTTCCAAAGTTTCTTTCGCAAATGAGGTTCTTTTTGTATCAAAGAGATGGCCGTAGCGCCTGCCTGACAAATAAAAGGAGGTAATCCTGTTGAAAAAATGAGACTACGAGCTTGATTGATGAGAAACTCCTTGAGTGGACGAGAGCCACATATGAAACCTCCCATACAACCTAATGCTTTAGATAAAGTTCCCATGGAAATATCAACTTCATCTTCTACTCCAAAATATTCCGCTCCACCTCGGCCGTTTTCTCCAAGAATGCCCGTGGCATGAGCTTCATCCACCATCAACCACGCTTCGTACTTCTTTTTTAATTGTGCCAATTCATCCAGAGGCGCTAAATCTCCATCCATTGAGAAAATCGATTCTGTCATCAATAAAATCTTTCCTCGATCTCCGCCCTTTCTTCGACAACTTTCAAGCAGTGTCTCGCATCGCCTCAGATGATTGTGAGGAAACACTCGGATCGTTGCTCCTGACAGTCGAGCGCCATCCACCAAACATGCATGACAAAGCTTGTCCATCACAACAAAATCATTTTTACCCACCAATGCAGGAATGGTTCCTATGGCCGCCGCGTAACCACTCGTAAAAACAAGCGCGGATTCTGTTCTCTTAAAAGATGCGATTGTATTTTCTAAAACTTCGTAGGAAGGATGATTGCCTGTGATCAAACGAGAAGCAGTCGCTCCAATAGGTAAATCCATCAGCGTGTTGAATGTTTTCTTGAGATGTGGATGAGTTGAAAGACCTAAATAATCGTTGGACGAAAAATTAAGAAATTTTTTTCCGTTGAACTCAAGATGCCGTGTTCCATGAATATTCAACTTTTTTAAATGGCGTAACAACCCCACTGCTTCCAATTCAGCCAGCTTTGTTTGACAGTATTTACTAAGCATAATCCTTGTATAAGGATTAACGAAAGAAACGGCGCGGTCTGCGTGAAGATTGCAGAGACCTTCGTAAACCAGCTCCTGCAGAACGAACAGGCGGGGTCAGAGCGGCATGATATTTGAAATCCTGTAGGGTCAATCTTTCAATCGTCTTACCAATAAAACGTTCAATCGCACGAACATGACGCTCCTCATCTCGTGTGACAAGAGTAAATGCATCCCCCACTTGCTGGGCTCTTCCTGTTCTGCCAATTCGATGGACATAATCTTCTGGATGTTCAGGAACATCATAGTTGATCACATGACTAATCCCCGCAATATCAATTCCGCGTGAAGCAATATCTGTTGCCACCATGACCTCGTATTTACCCGATCTAAAACCAGCAAGAGCTTCCATTCTTTGGCTCTGAGAACGGTTGGCATGAAGAACAGCCACCGAATGATTGGCCGTTTTTAGGCAGCTTGCAATTCGATCGGCTCCGCGTTTTGTCCTCGTAAAAATCAGCACACTGTCGAAATCCGTGTTTTTCAAAAGCGCGAGAAGCAGATCATATTTTTGGGTGGTAGCAACCGGATACAACGCGTGAGAGACTGTGCTCGTCACGGAACGACTGGCGCCTATTTCAATTTTTACAGGATTTTGGAGTGTCCAAGCAGCTAATGCCGCGATTTGCGGCGGGATCGTGGCGGAAAAGAAAAGAGTTTGCCGTGATTTGGGGCAGCGTGAGACAATTCTTCTGACAATCGGTAGAAATCCAATATCAAGCATACGATCCACTTCATCCAAAACAAGGATCTGGATATCGTTCAGATGGAAGGTGCGTTTCTGAAGATGATCTTCCAGCCTTCCCGGAGTTGCCACAACAATGTCCGCGCCTTGTTTTAAATCTCTATGTTGATTATGATATCCCACACCGCCATGAAGAAGAGCCACACGAAAATCGGTGAACCGCGCGTAATCCCGAAAAGCAGTCTCCACTTGAGCAGCTAATTCGCGAGTAGGCTCCAAGACCAAACATCGGCACCGTCCATGTTGTTGTAAACGCGTAAGGATGGGAAGCGCGAATGCAGCCGTTTTACCGGTTCCAGTTTGCGCAGAAGCAATGATATCTTTGCCATCGAGAACAATCGGAATGGCCCGAAGTTGAATAGCGGTAGGTTCGGTATAACCTACAGCCTGAACCCCTTTGAGAACAGGAACTGACAAACCAAGTTGTTGAAATGGCATGGAAATCTATGGCAAAGCTTTCTTTCCCGATAGGGAAAGAAAGCCGTCCATTCTGGTTAAGAACGAAAAATATAAGTTCTATCTAAAGTCGCGACGTCCGCCTCGACCACCACCCCCACCTCCACCTCCACCCCCACCACCCCCACGACTTCCTCCTCCAAAAGACCGACCCGCGCCTTCTTCTCTGGGACGAGCTTCGTTGACGGTAAGAGTTCGACCTTCGAACTCCTTACCAT
>CAYVFJ010000056.1:0-5366 GCA_964450905.1 uncultured Verrucomicrobiota bacterium | reverse complement strand
CGAACCATTGCATCAACTCTTTCAAGCTCCTGAGCAGTGGGATCCGTGGATGGCGGTTGCGCAAAACGAAAGAGTTTCCAGATAACAAAAAAAATAATGCCACATAAAATACCCACACCCACACGCACAGAAAAAAGAATTTTTTTGTTAAGAACAAATTGCCACCATAAATCATTGCCGTATTCCTCACGATGATAAAGAAACCAACTCAAAATCATACATCCGATCAGTATGAAGCCCACAGCCAAAAACCATCCCTTCGAAAATCGTTCTTTGATCAGCAATGTCCGTCTATAGAAACTTTTATCACAACCTAGAAGGCCGATGAACATCAGACTCAAAAGGATCGTTCTTTTGTATGCAAAACCGTTCAATAACGAGAAAATAATCCCAAGAATAAGAAAAGCGAGACTTACAAAATAAGCGCCATCTGTTTTCCTTTTAATCTTCCAAACCAAAATAAATAGGCAAACCCCAACCAAACTGCCGAAAAAAGGAGGCAAGTCCGTTGTCGAAAGAGGTAAAAACAACGCGAACCAATGGAACTGTGAATCTGTTGAAAGAGACGTTCCGGAAAGAAGTAGAATGATTCCATTCAGAAAAATAAGAATGGAAAATAGACTTAAAAAAAAATTGCAGCCCCACTGTTTAACGAGAGATCGTAGAGAAAGGATTTGTGTTTCTCCAGAATCTTGTGGGTGTATGGATAACGTGCTTTGACTCATGTAAAACTGTGTTAAACAATCTTGGCTTCCGCTCGCTTCCGATCCGTTATATCTGTGCTAATGATAAAAAAAGATTTGGGACGATTTTCGCTATCGCGCACTAAAGTCCAACTGCTTTCAACGGTCACTTCCTGACCGTTCTTATGAGCATGCACCAATTCACCCGTCCAAAATCCTGTTTCATCAACAATTTTTCGTTTAAGTTTTTGAAAGACAGAAGTATCTTTATATAAAAGTCGATCCGCCTTTTGGCCAATCGCTTCAGCCGCAGTCCAACCATAAAGATGTTCCGCGCCTTTGTTCCAATAAATGATAACGTCACTCATGTTACGAACATGAATGGCATCGTGTGCTTGATCAAGAAGGGTTGCCTGTTCTTGAATCTTTATAGAGGCCCGTTTGATCTCCTTTATATTTTGCTGCAATGTGTCGGCCATTGCGTCGAAGTCACGGGCTAATTCACCAAGTTCCCCCGCTTTATAAGACAAATTGCTGCGTTCATTGAGATTGCCAGTTTTTAACTGATTTGCTGCTTTCAATAGAGCATTAATAGGTTTTACAATAAAGCTTCCGCCTACATACCATGCTGCGGCCAGCGCAAGAAGACTCGTGATTCCCATCCAGATGAGACTGGTTGTGAGTTCACGATAAACGGGGGCAAAAGCAATACTTTCTGGAATACCAATACTCACAAACCAAATTCCTTCTTTTTTGTCTCCAACCGGTGTGAATGCATACAATCGCTTGACCCGATCTAAACCAGCAATTTCTTCAACCCCTTCTTTACGATCTAAGATGGCTTGCACAATCGGAGCGTCTGTTGGAGTTTTACCAATCCATTTTTCAGGATCAGGTTTTCTTGTAAGGATCGTGCCGTCATTATCATACACTGTAAATATCGCTCCATGAGGCAATGCTACTTTGGAAATCAACTGATGAAATACATTTAAATTTAACGAAACAGAAACAACAGATTCAACATCTCCTGTCTGATTAAGAATGGGGAGAGCAAAAACGAGCGTCGGCTTTAATGTGATGGAACCTATTGTAAAATCACCGACAACAAATTTATGAGTTTTCATGACACGCTGAAACCATTGACGATCTGCGACATTGACAGCATGATCAAGGGGGACGGCGCTGGCAAACATGTTACCTTTTGGATCCGTTGCTCGAAGATTGTTGTAGAGAGAATATTCTTTTAGTAATTGAGCAAAATGCTGATTACATGCGGCTACATCGCGATGACGTACTGCGGGTAATTGCGCAACCGCAATCAACAAGTGATGCGCGCTTTCGATGATAGAGGCTTGATTGGCTGCAGCCAAACGCACCAGTTGTAAAGCATGATCCTTGATCTCTTTAGTTTCAATATCCACATCTTCATTGGTCGACCAGGCAATCATGAACAGAAATGGAATGACAGCAATCAGTACAAGCAGGATTACTTGGACTCGCAGATTTGATAACTTAGAAAGCTCCATGATATCTCTTTTGCAAACCTACACCAGCGCCACTATATACCGTCTCTCAGACATAGCCAGCGTTATTGTAAAAACCAAAAGCAGGCGTGGCGCTTAGAGAATTCTCTTTCAACTCAACTTGAGCTCTTATAACGTAACGCCTATAGCTTCCTTTCTATGGAAAAAATCACTTATACATCTCTGAATTCATTAGGTGAAGATTTTCATCAAGCATTTGAAGCGGCTGCTGATTTTCTGAAAAAACAGCTTGGAAAAACTTATCCCATGTTCATTCATGGGAAACCAGTCCAAGCAAAAGAAGGTACCTTTGAAGATATCAATCCTTCGAATACCCGCGCCGTTTTGGGACGATTTCAAAAAGGCAACGCTTTAGACGCTCGAAAAGCCATTTTATCTGCCAAAAAAGCGTTTCCATCCTGGCGTGATATCCATTGGCAACAACGGATAGCTATTCTTCGCAAAGCGGCTAACCTGATTGCTCAACAACAGTTTGAACTGGCTGCTCTTCTCAGCATGGAAGTCGGCAAGAACCGTTTCGAAGCCATTGCTGAAGTTTTAGAAACGATCGATCTTATTCTTTACTATTGCCAACAAATGGAAGAACACCATGGTTATGTCATTCCACTGCAAAACACGGCTCAAGAACAATCACACAGCATTTTAAGGCCATACGGAGTTTGGGCGGTCATTTCGCCTTTTAATTTTCCTATGGCGCTCAGTGTAGGAATGGCTGCAGGCGCTTTAATTGCGGGCAACACTGTCGTTTATAAACCTGCAAGCGATACTCCCCTTAGCGGATTCAAAATTGCTGAGATATTTCGCGATGCAGGATTGCCCAACGGAATATTTAATTTCATTACCGGATCAGGCAATCAACTGAGCGATGAACTCATTAAAAATCCTGACGTCGATGGATTCATTTTTACAGGATCTCGCGCTGTCGGCATGAATCTTCTTCGCCGTTTCAATCAACATTTTCCAAGACCTTGCATCACAGAAATGGGCGGTAAAAATCCTGCCATCATCATGCCGTCTGCAAATCTTGAGGATGCGACCGAAGGCGTCTATCGGTCTGCCTTTGGGATGGGCGGCCAAAAATGTTCGGCTTGTTCTAGGCTTTATTTGCATCGTGATATCTACAAATCATTCTTAGATTTACTGACCGAAAAAACCAAAAAATGTAAAGTGGGCAATCCTTTGACGCGCGACACTTTCCTTGGGCCACTCATCAATGCTCACGCTGTTCAAACTTATCAACGAGCCGTTCGGCTTGGCAAAAAAGAGGGGCGCATTATTTGTGGTGGTAATCTTTTAAAAGAAGAAGTATATGCTCATGGTTATTTTGTGGAACCAACCATGGTCGATCAATTGCCAAAAAATTCCGCGATGTTTCAGGATGAATATTTTGTGCCGATTCTCGCGGTGGCAAAAATCAATTCGTTAGAAGAAGCGATCACTCTTGCAAACCAAAGCGAATATGGTCTGACCGCAGGAATTTTTACGAATCACAAAAAAGAACAGGAAGTATTCTTCAATCAAATTGAATCTGGTGTCACCTATTGCAATCGCCGAGGCGGCGCCACCACAGGAGCTTGGCCAGGGCTTCAATCTTTTGGAGGCTGGAAAGGATCGGGATCAAGTGGCAAAGGAGCTTTAGGCCCGTATTATGTCGCTCAGTTTATGCGAGAACAGAGTCAAACAAGAATAAAGAGTTCAAAATAATCTCCAAGAGCTTGATAGGAATTTAAATCTTGATCATGACAAAGATGTTCAGGAAGATTTTTCATGCAAAAGAAAAATACCTGCTTGCTAAATTAAATTCTTGATCGATATTGATATTAATATAGATCGGAATGAATCGACTTGTTACAACTCCTCAAACACGGCGCATCGAGCAGAGACTTCTGACTTATGCCGCTTCACGGTCTGGACCTTTTCCCACCGCCTTTCAAATGAAGGAGTTTGCCTCCCAATTCTCGTCCAATGAATGGAATGATCTTTGTAAAATCCAAAGATTCCTGTTTCTTGTGGATAAGAATTTGGCGGAAGCTGCTTCCGTCGCAGGGTCCATGTTGAAAAGATCCATCCTTGTTTTTAGCGGCAAAAAAGTAGGCTAATCTCTGCAAACAAAAGCGCTGGCAGTGCACGATGGATGTGATATAGATCATATCCAAATGAACCGAGATCGTGTCCAACTGTCAAAAGCAAAACTTCTTGTTGTCAAGTTTGGCACAGGAATCCTCTCCTCTTCCAAGGGCGGATTGGATTCTCGCCGGATGAGCTATCTTGCAGATCAAATCTCTCAACTTCATCGGCAAGGAAAAAAGGTGGTGATTGTATCGTCAGGCGCTGTTTGGGCAGGAATGACAAAACTTGGTTTGAAATATCGGCCTTCGCAAATTGCAGATTTTCAGGCTTGCGCTGCAATTGGACAAAATCTTCTCATGACACATTACGAAAAAATTTTTGCTCGTCGCAAATGGACGGTTGCTCAAATTTTGCTTACTCATGAAGATCTTCGTCATCCTCAACGATCTCATAATGTCCGTCAGACTTTGCTTCATCTGCTTTCTAGAAATGTTATTCCTATCATCAACGAAAATGACGCGGTTTCATTCGACGAAATTAAGTTTGGAGATAACGATCAGCTTGCGGCCATGGTTCATGAGCTTATTCGTGCTCATGCCTGTATCATCTTAAGTAATGTCGATGGTTTTATGGCTGGCGATGTCCCGAGCGTCGTTTCCGCGGTTCACGAATTATCTCGACATCATTCGTCGGTTAAAGCTCATCCAAAACCGCAAGTTTTGTCTACAATTCGTAAAATCACAGCGGAAATCGAAAGACAAGCTGGAGGATCGAATTCTCATCATTCTGTCGGTGGAATGCGAAGCAAACTTCTTGCAGCCAAACGGGTTTTAAAGACGGGGAAACCTTTGGTGATTGCCAATGGTCATACTCCAAATATTTTACTTCGTTTGATTCGTGGAGAACCTCTTGGAACCATCTTTTTATCTTAAGAGCAAACAGCTTAGGAGCCGTAAAGAAATAAAGGAAGCAAGATGGCGTAGGAGTTTTGGGAACTGGCAACGCTGCCAGATGCCAAAAGAACAAGCTAGGTTGCTACCTTTATTTCTTTACGGCTCCTAAGGCAAAA
>CAYVFJ010000055.1:0-2993 GCA_964450905.1 uncultured Verrucomicrobiota bacterium | reverse complement strand
AAACTAGCAAAACAGATTTTTGGATATTTTTCGGTTCAATCGATGCATTTTTCTATAGGGAGTGAGCATTACGAAATACTCTCATAAACCGCAAAAGTTACTTTTGCATTTTTAGCGGCATCAAACTTTTCTTTTGCCAGCGCATATCCTTGTTGTCCTAAACGATAAGCTCTTGACGGATCTTGTAAAAGTTCGATGACGGCCTGGGCAAGAGCCGATGGATGGTTCGGAGGAACTAAAATCGCTGTCTCATTGCGAATCACTAATTCTCTGACGCCTCCAAGATCGCTAGCAACCACCGGTTTTGCCATCGCGGCCGCTTCAATCACAGGTCGTGCAAAATGAGGAACGACCGAAGGAAAAACTAAAACCGAGGCGTCTACTAACAACGATGGAACATCGTTACGCGACCCTAAAAGGTGGAGTCGTTCCAGACGTGTCGCCATTGCTTTTAATTGAAATTCCGGTGAAATTTCTCCAGCAATCACAAGATGCGCGAAACTTAATTTTCTTAAAATATCAGGCGCGGCTTCCAATAATATCTCCGCGCCTTTGACACGAGCGGAACCACCTAAAAAGAGAATGATAGGTTTCTCCAGGGAAATTTGAAGTTCTTTTCGAAGAACGCCTCCCGGAAGATCTTTGTTGAATTGAGAAAAATCTACAAAATTATGAATCACAGATAATTGAGTGGAAGGAATCGAACCCAACTGGGCGGCATCATTTTGGGAGATCGCGATCACATGATTCGCAAAAGTACGAATCGCCCATCGCAAAAGACGACGTCGAATTCCAAAGTAACCATGCGCCAAAGGTTCACGAATATGCCAGACCACAGGTAGTGAGAGCGATTTGGCAGCTAAAGCAGCTACCACAAGAGTGGAGGAATTAAGATGAACCAGACAACAAGTTTTGAATGATGATCCGTTCTTATTTTCGATCGGAGTTTGCGGCTTGCGGCTTGTGGCTAACGAAGACATGGCTTGTCTTAACCTAAAGAAGAGAGGAATAGACCCTAAAATGCGCCAAAAAAGCTTTGGCCATTGCCACGCACGGAACCACACCAATTCGGTGTGGCTTAAATCGGGTCCAGGAACTATCTTTACGGAAAAGCCTTCCTTTCGAAATAAATCTGCCGCAGGCCCTTCACGTAAACAAAGAATGAAAGGTAAATATTTATTCCGATCGATCTGTTTTAATAAATAAAGCAGACTTAATGGCGCCCCCCCAAGAGCACGTTCGTGATGGACATAACAAATTGGAATCAGATTACTCACCATATCTTCTAAATACTGATTTCATTGATTTTCTATAAAATTTCATTCATTTTTATCCACACAAAAATCGAAAGACTCTCTTATTCTTAACTCGCCGCCCTTTCCTATGTCCATGACTAAAGATCAGATTCTCGATGCTCTCAAGCAGGTGAAATACCCCGGCTTCAGCCGCGATATCGTCTCTTTTGGAATGATTAAAGAAATTGTTCTGCAAGACAAACGATGTGACGTAAATATGGTTCTTACTGCTTCTGATCCAAAAGTGGCTGATCAAATTAAAACGGATAGCGAAAATGTCCTCCGTAAACTTCATGGGTTAGAACACGTTTCAGTCACGATTCATCTGCAGGGAGCGCCTTCCGGTACAGCCCAACCAAGTCAAACTAAGAAAATTCGTCATACCATAGCTGTGGGAAGTGGTAAAGGCGGTGTTGGTAAATCCACGGTTTCAGTGAATCTCTCCATCGCCTTATCTCAATTAGGCGCCAAAGTAGGATTGATGGATTGTGATATTTATGGGCCGAGTATTCCCTTGATGATGAATGTAAAAGAAAAACCCACTGCAAGTGGGGAGCTGCTGAATCCACTGAATAGTTACGGAATTAAAATGATGAGCATGGGATTTCTTGTGGACCCAGATTCTCCAGTCGTCTGGCGCGGCCCTATGATTACCCGCACGATTCAACAATTTGTGCATCATGTTGATTGGGGATCTTTGGATTATCTGATTGTGGATTTACCTCCTGGAACAGGCGATGCCCAACTCTCATTATGCCAAACGGTTTCTCTAACCGGTGCGGTGATGGTCACGACACCTCAGGAAGTTGCTTTAATCGATGTTCGTAAAGCCATAGGAATGTTTCAAAAAGTCAATGTACCCATTCTTGGAATTGTGGAAAACATGAGTTACTTTCTTTGTCCCAGTGACCATCAACGTTATGATATTTTTGGTTCAGGCGGGGGCGAAAAAGAAGCGCGCCGTCTGGACGTTCCGTTTTTCGGTGAAATCCCCATTGAAATGGCGATTCGCCAAGGAGGAGATATGGGAGTACCCTTGATGGTGGCCGCGCCTCAATCTATTTCCGGACAAGCCTTTATTCGAGTTGCAGAAGCTTTAAGAAAAAAACTGTCATGAACGTTTCTTCTATAGACATCACCCCAGAAAAAATCTACACCGCTTTGAAGGATTGTTATGATCCAGAAATTCCTGTGAACATTATCGATTTAGGATTGGTTTATGATGTGCAGATCAAAGAAGGCGGCTCTGTTTTTGTTAAAATGACACTCACCACCCCTGGTTGCGGAATGGGCGAATCGATTTGTCGTGATGCAAAAACAAAAATCCTGGGCATCGATGGGGTGGAAGAAGTGGAGGTCGAAATCGTTTGGAATCCACCCTGGAATCAAAATATGATCTCTGAAGAAGGACGTAAAAAGCTTGGGATGACATAAAATGAATGCTTTATCTCCCATCATCGTGGCGCTGGATGTTGATTCACAAATCGAAGCGCTTCAGTGGATCGAAAAACTAGGGTCGCATGTCGATATTTTTAAAGTTGGTCTCCAGCTTTTTTCTAGAGAAGGTCCTTCTATTGTAAAAATGATCATTTCCAATCGGAAACGTGATTTTATAGATTTAAAACTCCATGATAGTCCAAATACAGATACTCAAGCAAGATCGGAAGAGCGTCGTGTAGGGAAAGATTGAATTACTCA
>CAYVFJ010000054.1:0-5727 GCA_964450905.1 uncultured Verrucomicrobiota bacterium | reverse complement strand
CGATGGCTGAGGCGGCTGAGGCAGTGGAGATGGATGCAATGGTTTCGCCTGAGATGGTTGTGCTTCATTGGGAGAAAATTTGGGTTTCGCCTTTCCAGGCACAAGAAGCACATGAAGATTTTTTCCTAAAAGACGTGGAGGCGTATCTGTATGACCATAAGGAGCTATGTCTTGAAGAGCCCGCTGGATCAGTTGCATCCCAAATTCTTGATGATGCATCTCTCGACCTCGGAAAAAGAGCGATAATTTCACGCGCATCCCTTTTTGTAAAAATTCCGTGGCATGCCGCAATTTCACGCCATAATCATGATCGCTGATGGTGACATGAAACTTAAGTTCCTTGAGCTTGTTGGTATACACTTGTTTGACCGACCCTTTGCTTTTTTTGGCTTGTTCGTATCTAAATTTTCCGAAATTCACAATCCGACAAACGGGCGGCTTAGCTTCCGGAGCGATTTCTACCAAGTCCAATCCTCGATCTGTAGCCAACTTAAGAGCTTTTGCCGTGGATAGAATACCCACTTGAACACCATTTTCATCAATGACACGCACTTCGCTGACACGAATACGATGATTGACTCGAACCTGATTTCTTTGAAAATTCATTCAGCTAATATCAATCAACATGTCGACTGACGGGATTGGATTTCGGACAAAATACATTTCACAAAGACATCCACATCTACAGCCCCTTCATCTCCACCCGCGCGAGCACACACAGCAACTGGACGTTGAGGTGCTTCTCGAGCATCGAACACAAGTACGGATGAATTTTTTTGAAGTTGAGCATTATGAATCTTGGCACTCACCCTGACAGATTTTTCGTCCGCTGTCACGCATTTTTTTATTTTTTGATTAATTTTTTGTAGCCGCATCTCTATTCCTACAGCAGCAGACCAATCAATGCTACACAAAAGCACAATGGATGACTGTGTTGAGCCTTCTCTTTTTGGGTCATTTGACTTTCGATATAAAGTGGTTTACCCTTCCGGTGTCAGCACATAGGAGCGAAAGTGAAAGTTCACTATCACAAGCAGTCGTCAAAAGGAAGGGGAAAAAGTGGTGGGAGTTGTATCTCCCGCCAAAAGTCGATGGATTCAGAAAATTTTTTAACGGAGGGAAAATTATGAAAACAATGCTTATCAAAAGGTTTCTTCATTTAACAATGGTTGTTACCGCCATCACAGGATCGTGGGTGACATGGAATATCATCATCTGTTCATCTCAAGCAGAACAACGACAGCAGGAAAATTCTTTTAAAAACTCTCCATCAACGGTTCCCCAAGAGGTATCGCCTTTGATGTATGCCATATCTAAAAATGATGTAAGTATGGTGAAAAAGCTTCTTGATCTCGGGAGAGCAAATATAAGTGTGAATCGAAATGGAACCACTCCTCTGCATCTTGCGGTCAATCAAGGGAATATGACCATCATCCAACTTCTTTTGGAAAAAGGAGCAAATGTCAGTGCGATCGACAGTTACGGACAAACTCCCGTGATGATTGCGATAAAAAATAATCAATCTCAGATTATCAGCTTACTTGAAAATACCAGAATCATGGCCTCATTGCAGACAGCACAGACTGGAATAGGCGGAAACGCTGCCGATCAAGCGCTTGCGTTTCATGCGATTGAAAATCAAAAAGGAACTCCGATCAAAGCAGTTGGAGCTAATGAAACCGCGTTGTTATCCGCGGCAATTTCCGGTGATGAAGCGACCATCAAAACATTGCTCGATCAGGGGACTAATCCCAACGTGACCGATAAGTTCGGACGAACCCCTTTAACTGCGCTCGCAGCAAGGGGACGATTTCAAACCGTGAAGCTTTTAATAGCGAAGGGTGCGGATGTCAATATGCTAGGACCAAAAGGCGAATCTGCATTGATCCATGCGTTGAAAGCGAATCAACCTGAGATCACGAAATATCTACTAGAAAAGGGTGCCGACGCTTATATGACCTCTCAAGCGGGTGAGTCTGCTGTGATGTTGGCCGCTAAAAGCTCGAATCCTCTCTTCGTTCAATTATTCAAGAATATAGCTCCTCCAATTGGCGCGTCCACCATGGCGCTAGGAAATAGCGTTATTCCCGGAGAAAACGCGATGGCTTACCAAGCCCCCATATCTCTTCCGTCGTTGCAAGCCACAGAGCCTTCTTTTTCCACAGCTTCTGTGACGAAAATAACCGTGGACGATCGTGGAAACATTATTCCAGGCCAAACTGTATCCTCCACTTCTCAGCTAGCTTTTACGAACGCAGCTTTATTCCAGGCAATTGAAACAGAGAACATAAGTTCTTTGAAAAATCTGTTAGATCAAAAGGTCGATGTAAATATGAAGAGCGCAGACGGCAGCATTCCTTTAATTGAAGCTGCAAAAAGAGGAAATCCGGAGATGATCCTTATGCTTCTTGAAAAAGGGGCTGATGTTCGTGCAAAAAATCAGTCTGGCGATACCGCTTTGATGACAGCCACTCGAAACAGTTTTCCTGCTGTCATCGGACTCCTCAAGGAAGCAGGCGCTGTGGAGTAATTCAAAAGGGTGTGGTTTTCGCTTGAGTTCATAAGCATCCCTGTGTTGAGGTGGCTCTGGATGCAGATTTTTAAATATCACGCGCTGGGAAATGATTATGTTGTCCTGAACCCCGTGGAGTGGGGGAGAAAGTTAACTCCTCAAGAAATACAACGGATATGTCATCGTCATTATGGTCTCGGGTCAGACGGTATCCTATGGGGACCCGGGGAGAAATCTGAATGTGATTTTGCTTTGCGTATTTTTAATCCTGACGGTTCGGAGGCCGAAAAAAGTGGAAATGGCCTGAGAATTTTTTCTCGGTTTCTCTGGGACGAAGGATACGTGAAAGATCAAGAATTTACCATCTGGACAGTCGGCGGCAAAGTTCGATCACGTGTTTATGACCAGGGAAGAAGTGTCACGGTAGAGATGGGAAAGGTCACTTTCGATAGCGCGCTTATCCCTGTGCATGGATCGCCCAGAGAAGTGCTTCGAGAAACCATGGCCATCGATGGACAGGATCTTATTTTCTGCGCGGCCAGCGTGGGAAATCCTCATTGTGTCATTCTTAAAGATCAAATCTCAGCCATTGAAACACAAAAATTAGGCCCAAAAATTGAGATAAATCCGCGGTTCCCAAATCGCACGAACGTGCAATTTATGAAGGTTGTGGATCGTGCCAATATCCAAATCGAAATTTGGGAACGCGGGGCTGGTTACACGCTTGCTTCGGGCAGCAGCAGTTGCGCGGCCGCGGCCGTGGCTCATCGACTCGGTTTATGTGATCAAAATATCAGCGTCCATATGCCAGGCGGAAAAATTGAAATTGTGATCGATGAAAATCATTCCATACTCATGACAGGTCCGGTTACCAAAGTTTATAAGGGAACCCTTTCCAATGAAATTTGGGATCAAACCGTTTGAAAACTATTTTAAAATCCAATCAGGCTCAATATCCCAACAAGAACTCGCTGTCACTCCCTTCTCAAACTTTCTTTCCGCTAATAAAGCGATCATACCCGCGTTGTCTGTGCAGAGATTTCGATCCGCTAGAGATAAAGAAAATCCTTCTTCACGACAACGACGGTCAAATTGTTGACGTAAAAACTCGTTACAACAAACTCCTCCGGAGACAGCGATTTGATGAACTTGAAATCGTTTGGCAGCTCGAACACTCTTTTCCACTAAGACCTCCACCACTGCCGCCTGAAAGCTCGCGCATAAATCCGCTACCTGCTGAACGGTCAGATAAGAAAGAGGCGATTGTTTGGGATGATCTTCGTTATGAAGTTTCGTGTTCAAGGACGAAAGAGTTCTTCGAAAAGCTGTTTTTAAACCACTGAAACTAAAATTCCAATCCAAGGAATCGAGCATGGGACGTGGAAAAGGATAAGCGCGAGGATTTCCTTCTTTGGCTTTAAGTTCAATGGCTGGACCTCCCGGATACCCTAAACCTATCAGCTTGGCCGCCTTATCAAAAGCTTCCCCAGCAGCGTCATCCAATGTCTGCCCCAAAATTCGATGCTCACCAAAATCCAAAACGTGGACTAACAAAGTATGTCCTCCAGACACAACCAGAGCAACAAAAGGAGGATCTATCTTTGGAGTGTAAAGGTGCGCTTCCATGTGATGGATAGGGATTAAAGGTTTATCTAATCGGAGAGCCAATCCTCGCGCAACAGAAACCCCCACCAAGAGAGAGCTCGGCAACCCTGGGCCTCGCGTGACAGCGACTACATCAATTTCTTTAAAGGTGATCTCCGCTTTTTGGCATGCCTGTAGGATCACTTGATCCACAAGCTTTAAATGTTGTCTGGAAGCTATCTCAGGAACTACCCCGCCATAAACTGAATGCAAATCGATTTGAGAGGAAATTATGTTAGACAAAATCCGTCCATTTTTGACAATGGCCACGGAAGTTTCATCACAAGAAGTTTCGATTCCAAGAATTAGCATTTCTTATTTTGAAGAAAGCCCGGCACGATCATTTTTGCGTTGAAGATAAATATTGATTCCCTTCAATAAATCCATCGCACGATCTAATTGAATGTCGCGAGGAGAAGGAGCTTCTTCCGCGGATTCTTTTACATGAACCGCTTTTTCTTGATCCTCACGATTCAATAATGCCCGACCACGTTGCATCACCACTTGCCTCCAATCTTCTTCGCTCATAGGAACAATAATATCTGGCGTGATTCCATGTTCATGAATCACTTTTTTGCTTGGTGTATAATATTTTGCCGTGGTTAAACGAATGGCCGATCCATCGCGCAAAGGAAGAACACTCTGAACCGATCCTTTTCCAAAACTCGTTTCCCCCACGATCACAGCCCGTTTGGTATCCTGCAACGCTCCTGCCACAATTTCGGAACCACTCGCGCTTCCTCCATTGATCAGAACGGCAATAGGATATTTGGGGTGTGGATGTGGCTCTCGAACACGATATGAATTTTTAACCGAAGGATTCCGTCCCTCAGTGTAAACCACTTCTTCACCTTTAGGAAGAAACTTCCCCGTCACGTCGACTGCTGATTCTAACAAGCCGCCAGGATTATCACGTAAATCCAAGACAAGCCCTTGGATTCCTTCCTTTTCTAATTGATTCAGCGATTTTTCAAACTCGTCCGCCGTGGGCTCATTGAATTGCAACAAACGAATATAACCAATCTTATCATCAAGAACCTTCACGTCTTTGACGCTCTCCAGGGAGATCACCGCCCGCACAATGGTTAGATCTTTAACCTCACGCGATTTTGGGCGTAGGATGGTCATGTTAACCTTGGTGTCTGGAACTCCACGCAACAGTTTAACAGCATCATCTAATCCTAACTTTTCCGTTGATTTTCCCTCGATACGAATGATTTTATCGCCTGAAAGAAGGCCCGCTTTGAAACCCGGGGCATTTTCCATAGGCGAAATAATGGTAATCATCCCGTCTTTAATGCCAATCTGCACCCCAATGCCTCCAAATTGTCCGCTGGTCTCTTCTTTCATTTGCTCAAAACTGGTTGGCTCCATAAATTGACTATGAGGATCTAATCCATTTAACATCCCCTTTAAAGCGCCGTAAGTGAGATCCTGATAGGTTAAATTCTCCCCTTCCACATAATCTTTTCGGATGATTTCCATGACACTGGTGAGGAGTTCCATGTTTTTATAGGCAGAATCCTTTCCGTCATCATCATTGGCAGCAGTCAATGATTGAATCCGCAAGC
>CAYVFJ010000053.1:0-3956 GCA_964450905.1 uncultured Verrucomicrobiota bacterium | reverse complement strand
ATGATCATGAGAAATCGTTCAAGCAAAGGACGTAAACGAGTGTGGACCTTATCAACATCCATTCCTTCGGACGGAATGGCTTGATTCATATAATTCGATTTTACCATTTCCAACTGTACTGCATGCGTATTTTGATCCGGTTGACCGTAGTGACGAGTGATATAACCTCCTTTAAAGCGACCGTTTAAAACGGCGCTATATCCGGAATTTTTACAGAGCGTCCACAGTTTTTGGGCTAAATCTGGAGAAGCGCTTTGATCATCATAGGTGCCAATATTTAAATCGGGTAAAGTTCCTTCAAAAAGAGTTGGAATTTGAGAATGAATCGAGTGGGCATCGAAGAGCATGACGCGGCCATAAATTTTCTTTAAACGCGCAAGTTCATTTTGAAGTTGATCATGATAAGGTTGCCAATATTTTTCGATCCGTTGGTCGATCTCCGTTTCATCGGGTTCTTTTCCTAAAAGATAAAGCGGCTCTTCTTTAAATGTGGTTAAAGGACATAGGGAAGTGACCATTTGACCGGGATAAAGAGAGGTCGCCTGGGAATCAGGATCTCGATTAAGATCGATCACATAACGGGAATATTTGGCAGCGATAAAACTAGCGCCCAACTTTTTGGCAATAGGTTCGTAGAGAGAATCGATATACCAATCGGTATCCGGCAGTTCTTTTGCGATCGAGGTAAGCCGGCACAAAAGATCAGGTGGCAACGCCGTCCCCGAATGAGGGCTACTCACTAAAAGAGGCGTTGTTCCTTGGATAAAAAAATAAGGATGATCTTTCATGTTTTTTACTTAAGACTGAATCGTTATCCAAACAGACTTTAGATAAGGAGCACAAAGAGGGGTTGCTGGAAAGTCAAAAGGTTGTGGCATCCAAATTTTTTTTGTGATTTTCCGACTAGATTTTTGAATGCCTTTCTGAACGGTTGAAAGAAAGGCGGCATTTCCCCAGTCAGCAAGATTGGAAGATGCAAACAACCATCCTCCTTCCGTAAGGAGCGACATCGTTTTGCTTATTAAATTTTCGAAATCATGTTTTACAGAAAAAGATCCACTTGATTTACTGCGAGAAAAGGATGGAGGATCGATCATCACCACATCAAAACGTTCCTTTCGGGAGATCAACTGACGAAGAGATTCTTTGACATCTCTTGCCAAAAACTGATGTTGATTTGGATCTAAACCATTGGCTGTGAAATTCTTTTGTCCCCCATCCAAAGCTTTCCGAGAGAGATCAATATTTACCGTTTCTCTTGCTCCTCCTGCGGCCGCAGACACAGAAAAGCCACACGTATAAGCAAAGAGGTTTAGAACGCGTTTTCCATGAGCTAAATGGTGGATGAACTTTCGATTCTCTCTCTGATCCAAAAATAATCCAATTCCACCAGGAGCAAGCGGATCCAGATGATAACGAATCCCATTTTCAAGAATGGTAAAGTCAGGAGGAGGAGGGCTGCCCCATAATAAGCGCTTATCTTCCTTTCTTTTTCCTTGTTGAGCATAGCTCAGAATCATGCCTTTTATATTTTGGCCAGAGTTACGAATTTCGTCTAGGTTCTGGTGATTACCAAAATCTTCGACATAAAGCCATTGATCCAGACAATCGACTGTTAAATTCGGGAAACCATCGGATTCTCGATGAATCCATCGATAAGCGTTGGTTTCTTTTTCATCAATCAATGCGCGTCTCAGAGTCCAAGCTGCTTCCCATCGGCGACGGTGAACCTCTGCGCATTCAAAATAAGAGGGCAAAGGGGCTTCAAAAACAAGGGGTCGTCCATCTTTTGGATGAAAAATTTCTAATCTTGCAGCATGGAGAAGCAGGGGTTCGATTTGTTCATCTTTCTTCTTTAAATCTCCTACGATCGATAATCCATGAGCCGCAGCGTGAAGTCGTACTTGATGAGTGCGTCCTGTTTCTGGACGCGCTTCCCAGAGATGAAATTCATAGGAAAGCTTCCTTAAAAACAGGAATTCTGTTTTTGCTTTTTTATCGTCAATCGGTTCCGTTGCCGTGAAGATAGAACAAGAGAGGGTTCCTTTGGTGACAAAAACGTATGTTTTTCGGACGGTTCGTTTTTCAAATTGACTAGCGAACGACCGATTTGCCTCTGGAGTTTTAGCAAAAAGCATGACACCCGAGGTTTCGCGATCCAATCTTTGATGAATCCCTAAAGGCGGAAGAGCCGGTCGATGATTCTGAAGAAACTCCACGATTCCCCAAGGAGCATCTTCCGCAGCGCGATGCGTTGCGATTCCCGCGGGCTTATTGACAACAATCAGATCTTCATCTTCGAAAAGAAGACATGGAATAGAAGTCCGCATTTATTCTTAAATGACTTTGTAACAAATTTTAAGAAGGATCGAGTGTGCTAAGATTTTATTCACGAACTGTTTGAAGGATAGAAAAGTGATGATCGCAATATTCAATTTCAACGCCATGATGCCACGCACAGGCAGCAATGAGGATATCGGTTGATGGAACGGTTTTTCCAATGCGACGGCAGAGCTGTGATAAAGCGATCGACTTTTCCCATACTTCTGGGGTGATAGGCAATCGAGTGATGTCTTGCTCGATTCTCTTAAGAATTTGCCTTTCTCTTTCACCACGAACTCCATTCCAAAGTTCAAGACGAACCATCTCACACCAAGCAGCGCGTCCTTCCAAAGTCAGTTTTGTGACTTTTTCTCGAATTTCATCTCGACCGTTTTCACGTAAAGTCTCAATCCAAGAAGAAGTGTCAATTAACACCACATTTAAGGTTTTCAATTTTGACCTCTTAATTTACGGAGTTCATTCATAGAAATAAGATTTTTGCATGTGCCAAATGTCTTAACCAATTCAGCAAGCCTTTGACGTCGATTAAAATCGGCGATTACTTGAACCACAGCATCCCGTTTTGTTTGAGATCCTGTATACCGAATAGCTTCTTTGAGTTCTTCCTCAGGAATATCAATCGTTGTTTTCATGATTCTAAATTTAGATATTTTGGATTCCCAACACGATACAATCTAGTCTCTAAAGTAGGAAAGTCAAGATTGTAAAAGCGTGGTTAAGAGCTTGTCTTATTTCGTTCATGAAAATGAGTGAGCACAAGCCATAGGGTCAATCCGATGATGGGCATGAAGGAAACCATTCTAATGACAGGGATATAACCATAACGATCTGCTAGATCGCCCATGATGGGACTAAAAACGATATTACAAAGCGCGAAGACACTGTTTACTAATCCAGACATTTGAGCCGTTCGTTCCATGGGCACGGAGGACAAAACGTAAGCTGTAAAAACAGTATAAGAAGCTCTGAAAAAGAATTGAGAGATACTAAGCCATATCACCGCTTGCATCGCGGTGGGAACATAATTCATGGCTAAGACAGTCGTTGAACCTATAAATCCAATGATAATTACCCAGCGGCGAGCGGATACAAGGGGGCATTGATAGCGCACTAAATAATAAATGGCAAATCCGCCTGCAATTTGACCTATGTCCATTGCTGCAAAAGGAGGCCAGTATAACCAACTGACTTCTTTTTGATTTAGACCAAATGCTTTGTTGAAATAAACCGGTGAAAAATGATTTGTAAAAATGGTTGCTGTCGCTACACAAAAAATCATGATCAGGATGCCCCACAAAGCGTAACTACGCCATTCTGTTTGTCGAAAAGTTGCCCGTAAAGTGTGGGTAAAAGAAGGAGGCTTGCTTGGTGGAGATGATTCTTCATTTTTATCACGAGATTTCATATCTTCTGGTCCGAGAACCGCATCAGGACGAAAAGCTTGTTTCACCCAAAATGGAATCCAAAAGATGCATAAACAACCGGTGGCGATAAAAACGAATCGCCAATAAGATATGCTCCCATGAAATGGATCCAAAAAAAGCACGGAACTCAAAATAGCCGAAGCTAGTATGGGACCAAAAGAAGCTCCTGCGCCAATAATTCCTGCTCCT
>CAYVFJ010000052.1:0-4548 GCA_964450905.1 uncultured Verrucomicrobiota bacterium | reverse complement strand
CAAGACGGCTGGAATCGATGGTCCCAACGCCTTCTTGCACGACCTCATAACAGGCCTCCAACGCTCCCTTAAGAGCGCCCCAAGCATGTGGCGTAGCAGACAAAACAACGTAAGTGCCCTGCTTGTCCTTCTGGCGGTCATCTTGAAATAGTGAGACTAGACAACTCTTGAACAAGTATTTCGACAACTCTTCCAAAGTAGAATCAAAAGCATCTTTAGGATTAACAATCACAAAAGTATAATCCTCTTTACCATTCATTTGTGTGACACCGTAGTCCAACCGAGCCTGCAACAATTCCGAGGGAATGTTAATTCCCTTTTTTTTATTTCTTTCCTTGATCCGTGATTCCATTTCCTCCTTTATAACGTCTTCCCTAGTTTTAGAACTCACTCCCATTCGATTTTTAATATCCTCCTCTGAGAGTGGAGAAATGAAAATAGATTTAACTCCAGGCCATTTGTCTCGAACAGCTTTGGCCCCCAAAGCAGCCATTTCAAAAATGGTAATATGCCTCTTATCGGAAATAGCCGCATCAATATCTTTTGGATTAATCCCATGAACATCCCCTCCAAGTGGTTCTCTAACAATCATGAGTTCTTCTTCATCTTTAAGTCTTTGAAGCTCTTCGACAGTGCGAAAATGATAGTCTACGCCCTCTTTTTCGCCCGATCTTCGTACACGCGTGTTGTACAAGAATTTTCTCTGAATAACGTCCTGGTGGGCTCTCATTAATCCCTCAAGAATCAATGTCCCTTTGCCCACACCCGAAGGTCCGGATAAAATGAAAAAGCGATTCACGCTGGAGATGTTTTCAATACCGACACGTTTCAGGAGACTTTTGAGCTGTTGACTATTCATTAAATCTAATAAACTCTCCGCTGGTTTAACAAGCAACTGACTAGACTGACTGATGCTTGCTAAATGACTCATCACCAAACTCATAAATGTTTCTTCCGTTACTGCCGATGGTTCTCGGTTGCCAAGTTGATCGATGGCCGCTTCTCTAGAAAGCCCAATACTTTGTAGTACTTCATCACGACTTCTATTTCTCCTCAGCAAGATACCCTGAGACACCAAGGGCTCTTCAGCCATTCTTGCTCCCTGTGCTTTCGTGTCATTCATTTCTGCAACGGCTTCCTGATAAACACCTATATATTGCCGAACCGAAGGTTCCCAGCTTAAATCCGTATTTCTGGCATTTTCCCTGATATGATCCCTATCCTCCGGATAGTGGCGGTAAATATCAATTAATTGCATCAGAGCGTTGTATAAATCTTCATCCGTAATACCCTTCGAAAAGACTGCGTTGCCATTTCCGGACGCGGCGTCAAATTCTTGACCGAACTCGGCTAATCCCCCTACCGGCGATAAAACAGTCGGAATACCTTTTTTCAAAGCAACTGCCGGTTTAGTCCCAAAAGGTTCAAAAATAGACGGATAAACAAAAATTTGAAGACCATCAAAAATTCGATTATCGAGATCATGACTTGATTTGAAAACGAAAGCCACACGATCCGGCCAAGTCTTTTTCAACCGATCCATCTCTACCTTAACCTCACGAGCATAGGAATTGCCTGGATGACCATCCCCAGAAAAAATAAAACGAATGTTACCCTGGGTTGAATCCTTTAGTATCTTTTCAATCACGCGAAGGAGCCGTTTGGTATCTTTTTGCGGATCTATTCTCGCCACGCTCCCAATAATCACCGTATCCGGCTGTGCCGGGGCGAGATCAAGTTCATGTAGAAGAGCTTTTTCTGCTTTGAGTTTATCAGCGGCAGATAGTACCGGCCATCTGTCCAAAAGAACCCCATTCGGAATTCCTTTGAGATCTTCTTCACGTTGTTGATACAACGCCTCGTTGCCAAACCCTTGACCCTTGAGCGTTTCTTCCACATTCTTCTGGGATACAAATACAATCTTTTGAGCATGGTATAGACCGGCTCTTTTTAGACTGAAGGACCCAGCATCGTTAGGCTTAGCAATACCAAACCAATGCGTGCCATCCAAACCCAATTCGGGATATAAACGCCCAGAAAAATCTGGCCCCTGCTGCATCGGATTATGTTCACTAGTCACATGGGCGCAATGTCCAAGAACAGGGTCTTGGGCATATTTGGTTTGCAAATACATATTCACAAGTCCCGCTTGCCAATCATGCGAATGAAACACATCGGGTTTCTTCATGCGGTGAGATTCAACCAAAAGTTTCGTTGCAATCAAAGCTCCTTCGGAAAGTAATCTTGCTTGCCTAAGTTGATTTCCAGAATAAATTTTCTGTGTATAGGAACCATCGTCTTCCAATAGAAAATAGGTAACATCCCCAACTTTTTTCTCCCATAATCTTACAGAAATTTTACTGGCAACTGTTTTTTCGGATGGAATCGGCATTTCAAAAGAGATGCCTGTATCGGTCATTCCTTCTATAGAAACGTTTGAATATTTCAGTAAAAATACATAGGAATTAATACCAATTCTAGAAAGTTTTTGGGAATATTCGCCGACAACATCCCCTAAACCTCCCGTTTTAACAATGGGTATTGCTTCTGGACTAACTTGAACAACATTCCAAATGGGATTGGCTGAAATGGAGTTCTTTAGAGCAAACAGTAGATCCTCGGTCGATAACGGTTCTTTTTTTGTTCTCACCCGAATTTTTTTCAGAATTTTAGAAGAATTTAAAAGAGCTCGCCGCACGGTCGGAAACTCATAGATCAGGGCTAAACTACTGCTCATTTGGGCAGATTTATGATCATATTTTTCAAACTGACCCTCAACAGCATCAAGATAAATCTCTTTAACCTCCTTAGAATTGGGATGGATTGTTTCTCCATGCGGTAAAACCGCGAGATACACGGTTCTGAACTGACGCAAAGAATGATAGCCTGGTTGCTCCTCAAAAACTTTAAAACCAGATTCCTCTCCCACTGAAATGAAATCATTCGCAGGAATGTTGATCCCTAATTCATTTTTGACAATTCGTTTGGCAGCAGAACGATGATCTTCCTTGGTAATCACAAACCCTGACGCTGAAGCATCCTGCTTACCTGGATTTAATGGTTTTGTATCCGCGCGCGTCTGAACGTAAACCTTTCCACTTGCGGGATCTAAAATAAACACATAAACCGTTGAGTGCCATTCCCCATTTTTTTGGACATCATTTAAATTATGAACTGCTCCGGTGTGATGGCCTTCTGCATCTAAAACATCAACCAGCGAGTCCTCCGCCAACCTTGCCGCCATCCGTTTATTGATAGATTGTTTAAGATTTTTTATAACGATATGGCGAACACCGCTGGGATGTTGCAATAAATAATGAGCCGTGTGACGAATTGCGCTCAAAAGATCAGCATGTAAAAAAACAAATTGAATTCCAGCAAATTGATCTGGATTTTCCTTCACACGGCGCAACAAATCCCCTGCCTTTATCCACTGGGTATCGGAAACCTCAGACCGCTGGGTGCGAATTTCTTGGCCTGGAGGTAAAATTGTAAAGTACACTTCCACAAACTGATCCGTCAGATGTTCGTCTCCCGATGTCTCTTTGACACGGTACCCAGGCCCGGGATTAACACGAATAAGATCAGACTCAGGCACCTCAATCCCAACTTCCTCTTTTAATTCTTTCTTGGCGGCTTTTATTCCACTCATTCCCGCTTTAACATGCCCCGATGCACTGTGATCCCATTTATCTGGAAACAATCTCTTCTCGTGGCTTCTCTTTTGAATCAGAATCTCTGCCTCGCCTGCCGGTGATAGTCTAAACAGATAGACATTCACACTTTTATGGTAAATATGGGTCCCAGTAACCTTCGAGCGAGCAATGGTTTTACCTGTGGGCCGGCCACTTTGATCCAAAACATCAAGCATTTCCTCTTGATCAGCCGGTTCATCAATAACAGATTTTATATTTTTACCCTCTCGCTCTTTTTCACCGGTAACCAGGTTCTTGACCAACAACGGAACAAAATGATTCATATCGGGAAAATAGCACAGCTCGATGGCATCAAGCGAAAATCTTCCAAGATCCGTTTTTTGGAATTTTCTTAAAACTTGAAGAAGTTTTTTTAACGTCGCCTCGTCGTTGGGATACTTTACGGCGTACGCCAAAGTAATGTGACCCGTAAATTCCCTCACTGTGGTCTTCGTTCTTTTTTGTATCACATTTTGAACAGCCAATACTTTCGAAAACTGGCCGGAATCTTCAAACCGGACAAGCGCTGTCACAGCGCCACTAAACCCGATGCCTTGCACTTTCGCCGCGATCGCACCCGGAGTGCCAATTTCTTTAAATGCATCATTCACTTCACGAAGTCTGCGGCGAAGCTGCGTTTTGTTCAATCGAAAATCAAATGCTATGAAATCGGTCGGTTCAATGTCCGTGATCGTCATGTGAAACGAAGCCGGCTCTGAAAATGAAAGCGTGCCTTCAAGTCCCTCTCTAGCCAGAGTTTGTTTTATCTCACGTTGTAAGTTGACGAGATGATCATAAAGTTTGGTATGTGGCTGTACTCGCACGATCGTTGTTAAACCCTCGAACCGTTTGG
>CAYVFJ010000051.1:0-4212 GCA_964450905.1 uncultured Verrucomicrobiota bacterium | reverse complement strand
CGCTGAAGCGGAAGGGGTTGACTATATTGGTGTAGGCCCCATTTTTGCTACCCCTACCAAACCCGATTATCTTCCGGTAGGCCTTGAGCTTGTGCAAAAAATAAGTTCTCAATTGAAAATCCCGTTCTTTTGTATTGGTGGGATTAAACGGGAGAATCTTTCTCAGGTTTTGGCAGCCGGAACACGTCGTGTTGCGGTTGTTTCGGGAATATTAAAGTCCAACGATGTTACCGAATATTGTCGGACACTTAAAAATATTTTAAAAACGACAAACGCTCTTGAATGAGTTTATGAACCGTTTTTTTTACTTTTTTTTATGGTTGATTTTATTCACGATGACGATTTCTGTAAAAGCCGTTTCCTTAAAAATTGTTCGACCTGAATCCGCGGAATCACTTACGATGGGGTTTGGTTTGACATACGTGATAGGGACTGTTTCTCCTGCGGATTCTCAAGTAAGTTGTAACGGAATGGAGTGCGAGGTGGATGAAGACGGCGCTTTTATTGGTTTTGTTCCTATTCGGAAAGTCAAGGATTGGGTTGAGGTAGGAGGTAAGTTGTGTGATGCCCAATTTGAATTTATAGCTCAACATGGAGAAGAAATCGAACAGCTCAAGGTGCCCGTGTTTACTCCGAGAAGCCCTTCCGCAGCGCTGGTTGCTCAAGAAGTTTTTGATTCACCTCAAGCCATTCGAATCATCAAAGATCAATGGATCGGTTTGGAAGGAGAAGAATTGGGAAAGTTAGTTTATGTTCCAGAAGGCTCCGTGTTATTCGCTCAGGCAAAAGGGAACGGGAGCTATCGGTGTTCCATCCATGACCCTATCGAGATTTCTATTTCTGAATTGGAAGCAGAGATTTCTAATCGTTTCTATGAAAAACCGCCCTTTAAATCTGAAAAAGCTTTTCTCATTGAATCTCAGGAAGATACACGAGTTCAAGTAAAAAATCTTTTGGGTCAGTCGTCCTTCTCTCAATCAAATTTTCTAAATCCGTGGGGATGCGAAATAAGAATCATCAAAAAAGAAATAGAGATCGCGCCCCACTCTTCTCCTCTTTCTCTCAAAAATCTCCATATCTGTCTCGATCCCGGTCATCATCCCGATCGTGGAGCGATTGGACCTCGAGGATTTGAAGAACGAGAATCAGTTTTGCTTTTATCCCGAGAAATAGAAAGGCTTCTAAAAATAGAAGGAGTTCAAGTGAGTTATACGCGTGAGGAAAACGCGCTCACCCTCAAAGAGCGTCATGCTCGCTTACATAAGCTCAAACCCGATCTTGTCATCAGCATTCATCATAATTCAGTGGGTGATGGACAGGATCCTCGGCTTATTCGTGGGACGCAAACATTTTATCTTCATCCTTGGTCAAAATCTCTTGCCGAATCCATGCATCATTCCATTCTTCAACACATGAGAACCAAAGATCGCGGTTGTATCCGACGGAATCTTTACATGACTCGTTTTCTTGAATGTCCTGTTATTTTGATTGAACCCGAATATATCGTCTTGCCAGATCAAGAGAAAAAGTTCATGGATAAAAATTATCGTTGCAAATTGGCTCAGGCAATTACAGAAGGAATCAGGAAATTTGTGGTGTCACAGTCAAAGTGACGATCTAACAAGGAATTAAAAATGAAAATGAATCATGTTTTTATCAAAATAACAGCGCTGGCCAGTTTTTGCGCTCTTTTAATCGTGGGTTGTGGAAAGAAAGAAACAAAACCAACTTCCTCTGCAAAATCCACATTGGTTTCCGTTGAGAAAAATAGTTTTTATGAAACAACGGCTTATTTGGATCCAGGCGGTAGTTTCTACATGTACATGGGAACAGAAAAGGTTCTAAACGGTTTATCAGAAATCATTTCTAGTTGGCGCGATTTTGTTTTATCAATCCCGAACATTGAAGATAAAGATAAGATCACGAAAGCCTTTGATTTTGTCACGCGATTAGTCAAAAAAAGTGGGGTCGAAGAAATCAGCGGGATTGGAATCAGTTCCATTGCCAGAGAAAAGGATCTTTATTATAGCAAAGCCATTCTTCATCACTATCAAGGAAGAAATTC
This sequence comes from uncultured Verrucomicrobiota bacterium, assembly GCA_964450905.1. Classification (GTDB taxonomy): domain Bacteria; phylum Verrucomicrobiota; class Verrucomicrobiia; order JABWAM01; family JABWAM01; genus CAYVFJ01. Next base: position 2,147 of record CAYVFJ010000051.1, on the reverse strand, counting down.
AGGCGGGTTATGGTCTTTTTTTGGAAAAACGCCTCATGCTTTGGACGGTCTTGATTTGCTTCCATCGACGACAGCCATGGCTTATTTTTCAGATTTAGATCTTCATAAAATCTGGATGATTTTACAAAAGGAACTTTCGGATTTAGGTATTCCCGAGATTGAACAAGGTCTTCGGAAATTTCCGGAAGAATTAGAACAAATGGCAGGGATTAAACTAGAACCGTTTTTAGCTTCCTTAGGTGGAGAATTTGGAGTGGTCGTGACTCTTGATGAATCGAAGAAAGTTTCTATTCCATTGCCTACAGGTCAAACTTTGGAAGTGCCAGATCCAGGAATCATGTTGGTGGTCAAAGTTAAAGATGACACGATTTTTAATCATATCGATCAACTTTTAAAAAGTAATCCCATGACGATTAACGCGGATAAAGATGGAGTTAAAATGAGAACCATGCCGCTCCCTCTCCCTTTGCCGATTCAAGTGCGTCCAACTGTGGCTAGAAGTGGGGATTACCTTTTCATCGCTTCGACCGATGCCCTCATTCAAGAAGCGCTTGCGGTGAAGAGCGGCCAGAAAAAAGGAATGAAATCGACCGATGAATTTAAAAAACTTTCGCAGGGCGTTCCACAAGAGGGAAACGTTTTTCAATATTTTTCGAAAACGCTTGGAAAGACGATGTCGAATATTCAGAAAAATGCCATGAAAATGTCGCAAAAAGGAGAAGCAACAGAAAATGTGATCGCGGAAAAATTGATGCAACAGGGCGGAAGCAACTTTGGTTACGCTGTTTTTGGTAATACAGATGAAGGTTGGTTGGGAATCGGAAATAGCAATCAGGATTCGAGCAAAGCATTGCTTGCAGCAACCACAATTGCACCTATTGGACTTCTATCAGCAGTTGCTGTGCCCTCGTTTATTCGCGCGCGATTACGTTCTCAGGCAACAACAACTCTCAATGAATTGCGTATGTTAGATGCTGCCAAGGATCAAATAAGTATGGGAGGCGACTTTATGATCAAGAACGGAGAAACGATACCTAACTGGTCGGATTTAACACCAAATTTAAAACCAGGCAGCCGTTTGACAAATAGTAATGGGAATGATCTCCTTGGAAATCCTTTTCAAATAGGTAATTTTAAAACTTCTCCAAAAGTGAATCCTGTCACCAAGGAACATTTCAAAGAAGCAACGGGCGGTTCCACTCAAACCGATGCTTTCTGGGGACCTTATTCTTGAGTAAAAAAGTTTAAGATCTTAATGGCCTGCGTGACTGAAGTGTGGCAGATTGGGCGAAGTGTTAAAGAAAGGTAAACTGAGTAAATTCGATTGATGATCAGACGTCGCTGTGAAGAATTAGATTCAGGAAAAGTTTCTGCGATTGATGATGAAAAAGTTTTTCTTGATATTCGACGTGAATTGCAGGGATGAAATATAATTTTCATCCTGAAAGAAAGTTTAAAGCATCATTGTCCTACAGCATTTTTAAGCATCGTTAGCGTTCCTTCTAATCTTTCTTTTGAATAAGGATTGCGTTTCATTTCTTCAGCAATTTTTTCGATCACCGTCTTGCCATCATTATCTTTGACTTGAGGATCTGCTCCATAATCGAGAAGAACTTTTACAACTTTGGTTTCACCACAGAAAGCAGCTGCTACTAACGGAGTTAAACCACCTTCATTCTTTTCATCGATATCTGCTCCGTAATCCAAGAGGGCTTTTACTTGAGTGACATTACCAGCTACTACTGCACCGTATAGAGCAGTATCACCACCCCTATTTTTCTCATTTGGATCGACGCCTCTCTCGATAAGCAATTTCACGATTTCACTATCTCTAGAGAATTCCAAAATGGTACGACCACTCTGATCCGTTACATGAATATCAGCCCCTTTTTCTATTAGAAGCTTTACAACTTTTTTGGAACCATTCTTAGAAGCTATTAAAAGAGGCGTTTCTTTTTGACTATTTTTTTCATTGATGTAGGCGCCACTATCCAATAAAGCTTTGATTTGATTGATATCCCCTGCCGCAGCAGCAAGCATCAGATCTGTCCAACCCTGTTGATATTTCGCTTCGGGATTTGCTCCTGCAGATTCCAATAATTTGACAATTTCACGATGTCCTCGTTGTGCAGCAATCGCCAATTGAT
>CAYVFJ010000050.1:0-10018 GCA_964450905.1 uncultured Verrucomicrobiota bacterium | reverse complement strand
ACAACCCTATTTGATGATATATTTTCATAATTTTATTTTCTATTAATGATTTTTGAAAAATGCCAAGGACCCAAGACATTTGTAAGGACGATCGACGAACCGTCTTTATCCGTTTCGTTTGAGGGAACAAAACCCAACGTCTCCTTGGTTAAGCGAGCCATTGTAAGAACGATACGTCCATTATCTCATCTTGTCAAATGACCGAAAACTTTTCTTCAAGATATTCCTAAGTCTACTTTTCCATTGGACGCAAGAATTTTAAAAGAATGAGGTTGATCCGGCGCCTGTTCTAGTTCCACTCGTCCACCTGCTTCTTCCACCATCAAAATTCCTGCGGCAATATCCCATAGCTGAACTTTAAATTCGGAGTAAGCTTCTAGTCGCCCGCAAGCAATATAGGCTAAATCTAAGGCTGCAGATCCCATCATTCGCAATTTTCGAGCGGTACGAATGAGTCTCTGAAAATGCGGCAATCCTCGCTGAATCGATTCTTCCGACTTAGAAAATCCTAATGCAAGGATCGCTTCTTCAATGCGTGATCGTTGACTCACGAAGATGGGATGACCGTTCAAATAAGTTCCCTTCCCTTTTTCAGTGGTAAACAATTCATCTCTCATCGGATCATAAACCACTCCTAACTGAAGTTCATATCCGCCAAAAATAGACGCGGATTTGGCCTTGGGATTGGATTGCTGAAGAGCGATTGAAACCGCGAAATGCGGTATTCCATGATTATAATTGACCGTTCCATCTAGAGGATCCACAACCCAGCGATATTCAACTTGCGAATCACCATAGCTTTCTTCCTCGCCAATGATGGAATGTTTTGGAAAAGCTTTCAAAAGCTGGGTCTCGATCAATCGTTGGCAATCCACGTCAATCTGTAGTTTGATATCGTGCGTTTCCGCTTTCTTGACCTGCTGAACTTTGCCGAAATGATTTCGAAGAAAATCTCCTGCATCACGGGCAATTTGAGAAGCGATGGATAACATAAACCTAAAAAATAAACCTTATCTGATCGATTCATATCCCCGAGTTTCTTTCCCAAGAACAACCTGCCAAAGGTTGGTGACTTCCGATCGGAAATATCCGGCGCAACAAAGCAGATAGTATTTCCACATCCTATAAAATCGCTCATCATATTGGGACTGAAGGTTTGGCCAGTTGTGATGAAAGTTTTTAAACCATGCCATCAACGTGGGATCATAATAGCTACCAAATTCGTGCCAATCTAAGATATCGAATAGCCCTTCAACCGTGGATGTAATCTGACTCGGCACAGGGAGATCCCCCGACGGGAAGATGTATTTTAAAATCCACGGATCCATTGGAAATTCTTCGGAAATACCAATGGTATGCAACAAAAAAAGACCCCCTTTTTTAAGACAACGATGGGCTGTTTGCATATACGTTCTAAAATTTTTTGGCCCAACATGTTCAAACATCCCGACGGAAACAACACGATCAAACTCTTCTCTTACGTCTCGATAATCTTGCAAACGAAATTCCACAGGAAGTCCTTTACATACGCGGGTGGCCACATCCATTTGTTCTCTTGAAACCGTGATTCCCACCACTTTAACCCCATATTTTTCTGCCGCGTATCTTGCAAAACCTCCCCATCCGCAACCGGTGTCGAGAAGAGACATGCCCGGCTTTAATTGCAATTTTCTACACACAAGATCTAGTTTGGCTTCTTGAGCTTTATCGAGCGAAGAAGCATTTTTCCAGTAAGCACAACTATAGATCATTCTTTGATCAAGCATCGCGCTGAACAAATTATTTCCAAGATCGTAATGATGTTCTGCAATCTCAAAAGCTTTGGATTTCTTCTGAAGGTTAAAGAATATTTTCTTAAATGAATTAAAAAGCATCGGTGGACTGTATCTCAACTTCCGAAGCAAATCTTTATTCACCGTCAGCGCAAAAAATTGATCTAAAGCTTCACAATCCCACCATCCGTCCATATAAGCTTCTCCAAGCCCCAAGGTTCCATGAAGCAAAAGTCTTAAATAAATTCGTTCATCATGAATCTGAATATCCTGCGGACGATTTCCATTAATTGTCACCGTGGGCGGTAAGATTTTTAGAAATTGATCCTTTGCTTTGTTCACTACAAAAGATCGAAGCCCTCCGAAATGCGAGACTCTCGTTTTAACGAATGATAAAGAATCAATATGGCTCATACTCACGGACTAGTATTATGAGGAAGTGGAATCTAGATCAAGTCACCTTTTGAAAATTTATAAAATGTTCTCGACTTACAAACAAAACCAGGTAAGAATGAGTTTCTGTCTCACCGAGACGCAGCGGGATCCAGGTGCTGACTAAAAATAATCCATGAAACCAACCCTCATGCTTGACAAAAGATTTCACTTTACTTGGCTTTTTGTCCAGTTTCTTACGATTCATCTGGGATGCTTTTTTGTATTCGTCGTAGGTATCGATCGAGTAGCGCTGATGCTTTGTGCGGCCCTTTTTTTGGTAAGAGGCTTTGGAATTACCGCGGGTTACCATCGCTATTTCTCACATCGCTCTTATAAAACAGGCCGCTTTTTTCAGTTCTGTCTTGCGTTGCTTGGAGGAATGTCCGCCCAAAAAGGAGTTTTATGGTGGGCTGCTCATCACAGACATCATCATCGTCATTCCGACACAGAGCAAGACATCCATTCTGCAAAACGCCAAGGCTTTTACTGGTCACACATCGGCTGGGCGCTTTCAGCTAAAAATCAAGATTATGATCCAAGATTAGTGAAGGATTTGCTTTGCTATCCCGAGCTGGTCTGGCTTGATCGATATCATTTCTTCCCGACGATCATGCTCGGGTTCGGTTGCTATCTTGTTTATGGTTGGATGGGCCTTGTATGGGGACTTTTTGTCAGTACGACCATTCTTTACCACATCACTTCCGCCATTAACTCTTTCTGTCATATCTTTGGAACCCGACGCTATGAAACGGGCGAGTCCAGTCGCAACTCATGGTGGCTCGCTTTATTGACATTGGGCGAGGGGTGGCACAATAATCATCATTACCATCCTCATTCATCACGACAGGGTTTTTTTTGGTGGGAAATTGATCTCACCTATTACGTTTTAAAAATTCTTTCTTTCTTAAAAATTATTCGGGATATAAAAGAACCTCCCGCGTCGGTTTTGTGCGAAGGAATCACAGCCAAGCCCTTACCAGTTCAATCGCGGTAATCGCTTTATTCTGAGAAAGATTTTAAATCATTTAGCGCCGACTAAAACCACCCCCACCGCGACGTTCACCGCCGCCGCCCCCGCCCCCGCCACGGTTTGATCTGCCACCGAATCCTCCTCTACCTCCCCCGCCGCCTCCACCGAATCCGCCTCCACCGCCAGAGCTTTCCTTGGGTCGAGCTTCGTTGACTGTAAGAGCGCGTCCATCTAATTCTTTTTCGTTGAGGCTTTGAATCGCCGCCTGAACTTGTTCCGCTGTTTCCATGCTGACAAAAGCAAAGCCACGTGAACGGCCTGTCATTTTATCGATAATTAAATTTACTTCGGTCACGGTGCCATGTGGAGTAAAAAGATCTCGAAGATCATTTTCAGTGGTGCCAAACGAAAGATTCCCGACATAGATTTTTGTGTTCATAATATTTTCTGGACTCATTGCTTTTACAGGCTCCTTCCCGATCATCGGGTTTCAAATCATCATCGAATGATTGATTAAGCTCTGAACAAACAATAGGTTTTAGGGGCACAGGTTATCACTTTTGAAACTGAAAGCAATCTCTATTTTTAGGACTCTTTACAAACTGACGCAAGCATGGAGCTTTATGCATTTTGTCATTGCACATAACTAAACCATCTATTCACCTCTGAAAATAGGTAATGGTGGGCAGGGATGGATTCGAACCATCGAAGGCGTGAGCCAGCAGATTTACAGTCTGCCCCGTTTGGCCACTTCGGTACCTACCCTCGGGAAAGCTATAAGCTATAGGCGATCAGCCGTAAGCTGCAAGACTTTTTAGCAGATCTCAGCGAATAAAACCTAAAATAAAACTAACTTTCCTCAATCTCTTCCTCGTCTTCCTCTTCAATCCCATGACGAATTCTCTTGGAAATAAAGGGACGCACGAGACCGTAAATCAGGTACGCAAGAAAAATAAATGCCAGCGAATATTTCAAGGTCAGCACCACTAAGATCAGCGCCAAAAAAGTGAATATAATCTGAGGAATGGATCTCTTTGCTTTCCAGTCAATCGACTTAAAACTGGGATAAGAAATGCGGCTGTACATCATGAAAGAAAGAAAAATCAAAAGAACAGGTAGCAAATGTTTCCACGGTCCAATTTCCTTATCATTTTCATGAAAGGTAAGAATGAGCAAGGTGATTGAAGCCACTAACCCTGCCGCCGCAGGAATCGGAAATCCCACAAAATCTTTGCTGTTTGTTAACTGAGGTTCGCTGGATACAATATTAAAACGTGCCAAGCGCATCGCGCCTGCCAAAAGATAAACAAAAGCGATGAACCATCCTAACCAACGAAATTGTTCCGGTAAATCCGCTAAAATAATTTTTAATACTAGCAAAGCAGGCGCTAGCCCAAAGGAAATCACGTCCGCTAAAGAATCAAACTCTCGACCAAACGCAGTCTCACGCCCACCCAGCCTGGCTAAACGTCCATCGAGCATATCGAAAATAAAGGCAATGAGGATATAAATTAAACTCCATTCGTAACGCTTAATCCAAAATTCACCGCCCGATTGATGTTCCAAAGTGCCTTTGACAATTTCGAGAATCGCCATAAACCCGCAAAAAAGGTTTCCAGCCGTCATCAGATTGGGTAAGAGATAAACTTTAGGCATATTTTCGTTTAAGATAGTTTTTAATTTTGAGTTCTTAGTTTTTAGTTATAAAAAAGTCTGGCTAGAAATAAGAAGGAAGAATAAAGGTATCCTATTTTATTAAAAACTAAAAACTAAAAATTAAGAACTAAAAACTTCTGTTGAAAGTGCGATTAAAAAGATTTGAATTTATCTTTTTTTTGTTAATGATAGGAGAACTATGGCAGATACCACCAAAATAACATCCGTGGGAATTGAAGACCGCGAATATTACACGGCCATGGTCCATTTTTACCGTGGAGAATTGGGGCGCATCATGGTATGGCGACAACGGCTTGATATGACGACCAACTGGGCGGTCGTCGCTGCCACCGGAATCATTACTTTTGCATTGAGCCATCCGGAGATCACTCACGTGATTTTTTTGGTCGCGAACATCATGCTTTTTCTTCTGTTGGTGATCGAAGGACGACGTTATCGGTATTATGATGCCTTCCGCGCGCGTGTGCGTATGTTGGAAGTCCATTTTTTGGTGCCCGTGGTCATGCGTCGAGCGGAGGTGATCGAAGGCGATTGGCGACATCTTCTTGCGGAAGATCTCTTGATTCCCTCTTTTAAGATTGGAATGTGCGAAGCTATTGCGCGTCGATTGAGACGAAATTATATGTGGCTATTCGGGATCCTCTTTGCATCATGGATCTTAAAAGTTTTTGTCCACAGCGGTTCTATCTCCTCCTTGAAAGGTTTTTTTATTGCAGCCCAAAACAGTCAACCTTTTTCGCCTTGGATTTTCTGGCTATCCAAAATCTTATTTTATGGCACGATCATCTGGCTGACAGTTTACGGCCATCAAAAACGCCGCGCATCAGGAGAGATGGAAAGTCATCCGATAGAACAGAAGCTATGGAAGATGTGAAGATAGCCATCCATCTTGCGGCTGCGTTAAGCACGGGATAATTTTATCCTCTCTATGCTTTCCCGACAAGAAGATCTTCTGAAACTTAAAGCGGCTTGGCAATTCATCTTAAATCATATCCATCCTACAGGGACAGAAAAACTTTCTCTCTCCAAATGTTTAAACCGTATTTTGCGAGAAGAGATTCGCGTTCCATTTGATCTTCCTCCGTTTGATCGATCGGCCATGGATGGTTACGCGCTTGCAGGAGAAACAAAAGATCAATCTTACCAGCAGACAGCAACGATGACGGCTGGAACAGAGATTTTGCCGACACTCCAAGCTGGTGAATGCGCCAGGATTTTTACTGGAGCTCCGATTCCACTAGGAACAGACCGCGTGGCAATCCAAGAAAATTGTCGAAAAGAAGGTAAACGGATTCACGTCGTCCTTCCCGTCAAACACGGAAGCAATATTCGATTTCGCGCAGAAGACGCGTGTTCGGGAGATCTTGCGTTGACTGAAGGCATCCGCCTTGAACCCGCTCAATTAGGATTGGCTGCCTTCCTTGGAAAATCTAAACTCCTGGTATCCAAACAACCGGCGGTATGGATTTTGAGCACAGGAAATGAATTGATTGATCCAGGCCATCCATTAAAACCAGGCCAAATTTATAATAGCAACGGACCGCAACTTGCAGCTCAAGTCCTCTCCTTTGGCGGCTGTCCTCATGTGACTGAAATTTTGGGTGACGATCTCCCTATAATCGTCAGGCATATTCGAGAAGCATGGAAACAAAAAGCCGACATACTCTGTATCAGCGGCGGCGCTTCGGTTGGAGATGCCGATTACACTCGCACGGCGCTTGAGCAATGCGGGTTTACTATTCATTTTCATGGGATCGATCTTAAACCGGGCAAACCCACACTTTTTGCCACAAATGGAAAAACCCTTGCTTTTGCGGTTCCAGGAAATCCGGTTTCTCACCTCGCTGTTTTTGCGTTGCTGATCGGGCCTGCCATTCAAAGCATGTTGGGTTTAAAACCTATTAGAAAATTGAAAGCAAAATTGAAGGAATCATGGCGCGGAAAAACTGATTCACGTGATCGTTGGTTGCCAGCTTATGTGGAACAAGTTGAAGAATGCGTTTTACTGCGTTTTCTCCCATGGAAAGGTTCAGGCGATTTATTTGCTTGTCGTCATGCCAATGCCATCGCTCATATCCCATCCAAAACCACCCTTTTGCCACAAGGAACAAAAGTGATTTATTTGTTGTTAGACGGAGGATGAGAACTCGGGACATTCAATTCATTTTCTGTAATCGTTAAAAAAGCGCGTTCCAGAGCTCCATCCTGGCCGCTTTGCTTCTGAATTTCAGAAAGGGTTCCACACACCATGAGTTTACCTTGAGAAATAATGGCAATTCTGTCTGCTAATTCTTCAGCAACGCTTAATACATGTGTTGAAAGAAAGACCGTTCCGCCTTTACGCGTGAATTCTTTCATCGCATTTTTCACCAGGCGCGCGTGTTTAGGATCAAGCCCAACCATCGGTTCATCGACGATCAATACTTGTGGGGAATGAATAAAGGCGGTTGAAAAGACGACTCTTTGACGTGTGCCATGAGAAAGATTTTCCGTTAGTTCGTGGCGATATTCGTTCAGATCGAGATAATCAAACCAATGATCGCGCTCTTTTTCAATCTCTCCACGAGACATTCCAAAAAGTTGTCCGACCAACATTAAAATTTCTTGAGGCGAAAGTTTGTCGTAAAGAAATGGAAAGTCCGGAATGTAAGAGAGTTTCTTTTTTGCTTCAACCGGGAATTTTTGAATATCGTGACCCTCCAATAAAGCTCGTCCAGAAGTTGGTTTTAATAGTCCGACCAACATTTTGATGGTTGTTGTTTTGCCTGCAGCATTGGGACCGAGAAAGGCAAAAAATTCACCAGGAGCTACCTTTAAAGAGAGATTGTTTACGGCAACCAAACTGCCAAAACATTTTGTGAGCTGTTCAATCTCAATCATTTCTGGAAGACTTCATGGACTGATCGCCATTCGCTCTTCGTGAACAGGCTTGGTCATCAAGATTCCTTGTTCTTTATAGGTCTTAAGCATGAAATGTGTGGCTGTGGATTGAACGCGTTCTAACGTAGACAACTTACTGGCCACAAAAGAGGCGACCTGATGGAGCGTTTTACCTTCAACAAAAATCAATAGATCGAACCCGCCGCTCATTAAGAAACACGAAGTGACTTCGTCAAACTGCGAAATGCGTTCTGCAATCCGATCAAAACCACCTTCTCGCTCCGGAGAAATACGCACTTCAATCACCGCTTTCACTCGATTCTGACTCCATGGATGATCATTAATGATAGCTTTATATCCAAGGATCACTCCTCTTTTTTCGTAGGATTCGATCTTGCGCTTGACTGCATCGGGTTTGATTCCAAGAAAACGAGCTAGTTTTCCTGGAGAAAGAAGCGCGTTCCGTTCGAGAAGTTTTAGTAATGGATCCATGGCAATGAAAGGAAGTTGAGTTTTTTAAAAAGGCGCTTCTTATTTTGTCATTTGCAGAATCTTGGAAATAGCGAGCACAAGCACCGAGACGGCCAAGAGACTGATGATGAACAAAATAAATTGTAAAACCTTTTTTGATAGATTTTTTTTACCTCTCAAAAAGGGTGAAGAACTGCCAAAAGCAGCAGGGGTTTTTATTTTTCCGAGAACGCTTGCAGTCAGATCCACGGTCTTTTTCTTCACCAGAGGAAGGGGCTGTGGAGCGTTCTTTTGTGAGGAAAGGTATTGCAATTGGAAATGACCAAAGTGAATCATATCTCCGTGAGACAGGCGCGTTTCGACAATACGCTGTCCGTTCACGCGTGTTCCGTTGGTTGAATTAAGATCGCGAAGGACATAATCTTCCCCTTTGAGAGTGAATTCAGCATGATAGCTTGACACAGCATGATCATCTAGTTGGATCTTGTTTTCCGGCAATCGACCTACGGATATTTTCTCATCCGTGAATTCGAAAACTCGATCCTTCATCTCGCCGCTGATAACAATCAACTTAGCCATAATTTCTCTTATTTGTTAAAGGCGTGTACATGAATCGAAATCTCTTTGCAATCATAATTCTAAAATGAGAGATTTTCAAAGATGGCGCGCGCCTTTCGGAGGAATAAAAAAATAATGTATTATTTCAATTTGAGATGGACATCTTGCGTTTCGTCTTCTAGAAATCTTTTCGCCCAGTAAAAACCATCACCCACTGCAAGCTTCGATTTGCGATCCCGCCCAGCGGACGTAATTCAAAAAGATGCAAGAATGAACTTAAAAAAATAAAAAATATGATGACACCTAAAGAAGTATTAGCGCTCTGCAAGAGCAAAGATGTGAAACTCGTAGATATCAAGTTCTGCGATTTTCTTGGAACCTGGCAACATTTCGCCATGCCTATTCGAGAACTCGAAGAAGAAATCTTCACTGAAGGATTAGGTTTTGACGGTTCATCGATCCGTGGCTGGAAATCCATCGAGGCAAGCGATATGCTCCTCATTCCCGATCCTAAAACAGCCATCCTAGATCCCTTCCCAATCGTCACCACTCTAAGCTTGGTGGCTGATGCCGTCGATCCCATTACCAAAGAGCCTTATTCTCGTGACCCACGAAATATCGCCCGCAAAGCAGAAGCTTACCTCAAACAAACAGGGATTGCGGATACAGCCAACTTTGGGCCTGAAGCAGAATTCTTCATCTTCGATGATGTGCGGTATGATCAAACTTCGCACAGCGGTTTCTATTACATCGATTCAAATGAAGGCAGTTGGAACACAGGACGCGAAGAGTTTCCTAATCTAGGCAACAAAATTCGCCATAAAGAAGGGTATTTTCCTGTGGCGCCTACGGACACTCAGGTCAATATCCGCAACGAAATGATCATGGTGATGAAAGACTGTGGGTTACGCGTGGAACGCGAACATCATGAAGTAGCTACGGCTGGCCAAGCTGAAATTGATCTTCGATTCAATGAACTTGTTCCCATGGCTGACGATATGATGCTCTACAAATACATTGTTAAAAATGTGGCCAAAAAACATCATAAAACCGTGACCTTCATGCCCAAACCTCTTTTTGGTGATAATGGTTCTGGAATGCATACCCACCAAAGTTTATGGAAAAAAGGCAAGCCACTCTTCGCTGGAAATGAATACGGCGGATTGAGTCAAATGGCTCTTCACTATGTGGGTGGGATTCTTAAACATGCCAAGGCTCTTTGCGCGTTTTGCAATCCAACAGTGAATAGTTACAA
>CAYVFJ010000049.1:0-10208 GCA_964450905.1 uncultured Verrucomicrobiota bacterium | reverse complement strand
GTTTTTATAAGCTGTCCGATTCGAACCAGCGCTTTTTCAATGGAAGAAGACCATGGATAACCACAACTGATCCGAATATCATTTTTAAATCTTTGCCAACACTTACGAGATATAGGTGGAGAATTTGAGAAGTAAATTGACTAGATCATTTTTCGAAATTCGTCAGGGGTTAATCCAGCATCTTTTGCAATTCCACCCATAGTGAAGGCGTTGATTGGATTGTGACGCGGAATAACAAGACGGATTTGTCCATTGGACATAATAATATGTTTGCCTTGACGAATGATTCGAAATCCTAGTTTTTCAAACGCTTTGATTGCTTGAGCTTGATTTATGCCAGCTATTTTAGGCATGACCTAGACCCTTACCAGTTCTTCAGAAACTTTAAAGGCAGCGGTTTCATCAGCTTCCGCGGCCAACCACTCACGAATTGCATCTTTGATATTTTCCAGCGCCTCTTGCTGCGTGGTTCCTTGAGAATGACACCCTCTCAGAGCAGGACAACTGACAGCATATCCTTCTTCAGATTCAATCAGAACGACACGGTAATCTGTGGGTTCAGGATAAATTTGAGTATGATTCATATTTATAATTTAGCGTAAAATGTTTCGTATGCAAACCTGAATCTATTCTTCTTTCTTCAATAACTGTACTGGTTATAAAATCACTTTTCTGTATCTGTTTATTAAATTCTTTTTCGTTAAAGTAAGGGTCTAATATGAATGGCACGAAGTTAAGCTGTTTTTGTAGCCGCGGGCGTTGACCGCGGAGATGGGAAAGAAGACCGCCCTCATCGCGGGCGGCCACAATATGATTGTAAAGGTTATTAAAAAGGACTCTTAACTTCGTGCCATTTGGGTCTAATATAAGTTTTAATTCAAAAATGAAATAGCGATGGACATCCCCTTTTATCACATCGATGCTTTTACTGGTCATGTTTTCTCCGGAAATCCTGCTGGTGTATGTTTTCTCGATTCTTGGCTGAGCGATTCTGTATTACAGTCAATTGCGGCTGAGAACAATCTTCCGGAGACCGCCTTTTTGGTTCGAAAACGCGGTGGTTACGAACTCCGATGGTTTACACCAAAAGTCGAGGTGGATCTTTGTGGCCATGCGACTCTTGCCAGCGCTTTTGTGATCTTCACATATAGGGATCATGACTGTAAACAAGTGGACTTTCAGACAAAGAGCGGAAAACTTTCGGTACAACAACAGGAAGGGTTGCTTGTGATGGATTTTCCTGCTCGAAAACCAATTCCATGTCAGAGACCTAATGGAATTAATGAAATACTGGGGCTATCTCCGTCCAAAATTCTGCGCTCCAGAGATCTTTTAGCCGTCTATGAAACAGAGGAACAGGTTAAGAATCTTAAACCTGATATGGAGGGAATTTCTACCCTTGATTGTTTTGCTGTTATTGTTACGGCCCCTGGCAAGAAATCTGATTTTGTATCACGATTCTTTGCTCCTGCTGCAGGCATTCCCGAAGATCCTGTTACAGGATCGGCGCATTGCACTTTGATTCCTTATTGGTCTGACCGCTTAGGAAAGAAAGAGATGCACGCCCTTCAATTGTCACAACGCGGTGGAGAATTATTTTGTTCCGATAAAGGAGATCGGGTAACGATGGGAGGACGTGCGGTCATCTATCTATCAGGAACCATAAGGATATAATTATTGCCATGAAGATCCTTCGTGGCATCGCTTAAAACATGAATTTCATTCAAACAAATCGACTTTCAAAAAGTCAAATCAAGCAACTGCATCTTCTCTATCAAAAAGAATGGTGGAGTAAGGGACGAACATTAGAACAAACACGGAAAGCGGTTAAAGGTTCTAATTATATTTTTGGAATTTGTGAAGGCTTATCAGATAGACTTGTCGCATTTGCACGAGTTATTACGGACCATGTTTTTAAGGCTTGGATATTTGATGTGATTGTCGATCAAAACTATCGGGAAAAGGGATTAGGTAAAATATTAATGGATTCTATTTTAAAACATTCATCTTTAAAGCGGGTCGGACACATTGAGCTTTATTGTCTTCCAGAGATGAAAAGATTTTACAAGAAATGGAATTTCAAAATAAAGAATAAAATCATCCTCATGCGACGGTCACTTAAATATGACAAATGAAAGCAATCATTAAAATCGTTGAAACTGATAAAGAAATTGAAGACGTAAAAGCGCTTTTCATGGAATATGTGAATTTGATTGGAGTTCACCTCCCATGTTTTCAAAATTTCTCAAGGGAAGTAGAAGATTTACCCGGCGATTATGTTTCTCCTAAAGGCAATCTATGGATTGCTTACAATACTTCTTTACCCGCAGGCTGCATTGCTTTGAGACTCTTAGAGAAAAACGTGGGTGAAATGAAACGACTTTATGTTAAACCCGATGATCGCGGACATGGACTGGGAAAGAAACTGATCCAAACGGCTATCCAATATGCTGTATCTGTTGGATATCAAAGTATCCGTTTAGATACTCTCTCTTCCATGAAAGAAGCGATCGCTCTTTAGAAAAAATTTTCCCAGTTAATGGGATCACGACGTAGATCCATCACTGAAACAATCAAGATTTCATCTGTCCTCATCTGATAAAAAAGACCGAATGGAATCGATGAGTTCGACAGCGGCGTGTTCTCTGAGACATTTGAGTCCAAGCAGACGGATGAAGCGCTATCCGTTGAATGGCAGATTCAATTTCATTTAAAAGTTCTCCTCCAAGTCCATTTTCGACTCCCTCATAGAACTCAACCGCTTCCTTCAGCTCCGTTTCTGCAACCGAAGCGAACCGTATCTTCACTGTCTTAAACCTGTTCGTAAATCAGAAAGCACCTCTCCTGCATCACGTGCGCCGATAGCACCTTTTTCAAAGGCCACGATCCGTCTTTCCGATTCCGAAGCCCAAGCGGCTTCTCTTGCTTTGATTTCATGAGGGGAGAGAGAATCCCAAAGAAAATCAATGAGCCTAGCTTTATCTGTCATAGAAAGACTAGATGCTTCAGTTTCTATCACCTTAAGTGTCATCACTGATACGTACTATCCCTTTATCTTCTCGTCAAGTTACTTGCGTCAAACAGCACTTCATCCGCAATGAACTCATGAACACAGGGTCATGGAATACTCCATTTTTGAGAGCCTTCTGCTAAAGCTGTTCAATACCAGACGCTTGATGTTTGGATATAATAATATAATTATACTTTATATTTAAGCCGATCATTTGCTATGTATGATTACATGGTTGATCGACCATTTTGGCAGCGTCGACACTCTTTCAGGAAGAAAAAGAATCGTTCATGCAGATGTTGGATCACGGCGTTTGGATCATGTCCTGTTGTGATGCATAAACTATGTTAGCCTCTGGACAGGATATTAAATCCTTTGGCATCTCTGATAAAATCATCCATCCACCAAACGTGCAAACAATCGCAGCTGAATAGGATCATGAGATATTTTTTGCTTTGGACTCTAGCCATTGAGTGATCAGACGCACTCCAAAAGCAGTTGCTCCCTTGGCTCGATAAGATTCTTCCTGATCTGTCCAGGCAACGCCAGCGATGTCGATGTGCGCCCAGGGAACTTTGCCATCCACGAACGCGTTCAGAAAACATGCTGCCGTGATCGCTCCACCTTCACGACCCGCGCTGTTTTTGACATAAGCAATATCACTTTTTACTTTTTCTTGATATTCTTGCCAAAGCGGAAGGGGCCATATTTTTTCGCTTGTTTTTTCAGAAGCACGACGAAGTTCCTCTATTAAAGAATTTTGATTTCCAAGGATCGCCGCGCATTCATGGCCAAAACATATCACACAAGCGCCTGTAAGTGTGGCAATATCCACCATGGCCCGTGGTTTTAAACGTTGCGCATAAGTGAGGGCATCGGCCAAAACAATGCGCCCTTCAGCGTCTGTATTCATAATTTCAATGTATTTGCCTGATAAAGATTGGATTAAATCTCCGGGACGATAAGCCTTGGAGGAGGGCATATTCTCCGCGCTCGATATCAAACCGACCACATGAATGGGGAGACGTAATCTTGCAATCGCGTCCATGATTCCCAAGACCGCAATCCCACCGCACTTATCAAATTTCATTTGATCCATTTTTTCACTGGGTTTAATCGAGATGCCGCCACTGTCGAAAGTAATGGCTTTACCAATGATGACGTAGGGGGCTTGCGCCTTTTTTTCTCCTCGATAATCCAGACGAATCAACCGGGGAGAATTTGCGCTTCCTTGTCCCACCGCAAGAATTCCTCCAAATCCATCTCGTTTAAGTTGTGGAACATCCCATATTTTGCATTGTAAACGATGACGTCGAGCGAGTTTTTGAGCTTCCGTCGAAAAGGTCGACGGAGTAAAGTGATTGCCGGGTTGATTGCCAAGCTCCCGCGAATAACGAACTGCGCTGGATATGGAGTTTGCACGATGAATTTCACGATCGGAAATGGACTTGGAAAAAAGGATCACTCGCGAGATCGGTGGACGCGATTTTTCTTCTGATAACGGAATGTAAGAATGAAAGTTGTAAGAGGCTTCTTCAATCGCCTGAATGACAGTTTGGACAGGGAGGCGCTTTAAGACAAAAGTGATTCCCACAGAAAAAGAAACTTTTATTCCAAATTTATAAAATTGTTTGATAGCTTTACCAATACAACGGTGGTAGACTGCCGACTCAATGGATTTACCCGTGCCCACAAGAGCTATCAAGGTTGGTGTCACTCGATGAAAAGTTGGAAAAATAAAAATGGCCCCTTCTTTTCCGCGGAAAAGTTTCTTTGGGTCAGCATCGACACAGATTTTGGAAAGCGAATGTCCAAGGCTTTGATAGGGAGAAGATTTGGATTCAAACGCAGGAGTGACGATCAGCAAAACATCGAGTTTTGTTTTTGACGGATCGGCCGAACTAGTGCTAATGATCATAGAGGATAAGAGATTCAGTAAACAAAAAATTGGAGTTTAAGGCAAGCCATCAATCATCATAAGAATCATAACTTTTAGAAATTGTGAATAGAAACTATTTAAAGGGCAACCAACAAGTCGGGTTCAGTTCTCATTTATGAGTGATCTATGGTGCATTTCGGCATTCAATCGCCTTATTTTTTTTCTTAACCTGTACTTTCCGCTCGAAGGGCTTAAAGCAGTGTTGGTTTTGGCTTTTCTTCTAAGTGCGTGGGCGTTTATTTTGTTGTTTGCCTACCTGAAAATCCGAGGAAAAAATCTTTCCTTAAAAAATCAAGTTAAAGAGGATGCCCGCTTGACTCGTTTGCTTCAAAAAGAAAAGAGAATCTCTGAAGATAAATGTCAGCATGTTTTTGAAAACACCAGTGATAGCATTTTTATTGTGAGCGCGGATCGTCTGCGCATTCTTGAGGTCAATCGCGCGGCTCAGGCTCTGACAGGTTATTCTTGTGAGGAACTTCGTCAGCTTTCGTTGATCAGTTTATGTCCTTTTCTAAAAGACAAGGAAAATGAAATACTCGATGACCCGACGCGAGTGCAAAAAATTCTTTCCGCTCACGGCAACATTTCCCTTCATCGTAAAGATCATCATTCAGTTCTGGCGGAAGGGACCGCTTCCGTAATGAATCAAGAGAATGGGCAAACCATACAGGTTTTTTTGCGTGAAGTCACAGAAAGACGTCACCTTGAACAACAATTGCGTCAGGCAGAAAAACTTTCCACGCTTGGACAATTGATTTCAGGGGTTGCACATGAATTGAATAATCCTTTGGCGGTCATTAGTGGGTACGCTCAGTTGTTAACGATGCGGCCGTCTGTGGAAGAAAAAATTCGTAAAGATCTGTTAAAGATTCAAAGGGAAAGTGAAAGAGCCAGCAAAATTGTGCAGAATTTTTTGAGTTTTGCCCGTAAACAACCCACAGAAAAGACCAACGTTAATTTAAATGATCTCATTAAAGTTTCCTTGGAACTTATGGATTATGATTTGCGAGCTTCAGGGATCCAATTGGAATGCAATCTCGAACCCAATCTGCCAAAAGTTTTTGCTGATCCCAATCAGTTAGAACAGGTGCTTCTTAATATCATCAATAATGCCGTCCAGGCAATGGAGGGAAGCGCCCGAGAGAAAGAACTAAAAGTTCATACGAGCAGCGATCATTCTCGTGTTAAAGTCTCTGTTTCCGATATGGGACATGGGATTCCTCCTGCGATTCTAGAAAAAATTTTTGACCCATTTTTTACAACGAAAGAAGCGGGCGTCGGCACAGGTCTGGGTTTGAGCATTTCATATAGCATTATCAAAGAACATATGGGCAGTATTTATGCTGGAAATCATTCCAAAGATGGCGCTGAATTTACAATCGAGTTGCCTATTTCACATATATCAGAAAAAACAAATGAAAGTGACGACCTCTCGTTCCTAAGAAAAACGCCCCTCATTGCATATCAAAGAATTTTTCAAGTTCTTGTGGTGGACGATGAATCTGCGATCCAGGACGTTTTTTCTGAGTTATTACTGGATTACTCCTGCCAAGTAACGGGTGTTGGAGATGGTTTACAAGCATTGAAAGCCATTGAAAAACAACATTTTGATCTGGTCATTTGTGATTTAAAAATGCCTGTCATGGATGGAAAACGGTTGTTCGAAAAAATCAAAGAAATAAACCCTGTTTTAGTTCAAAATTTTATCTTTATCACTGGAGACACTAATTCCACTAAAACACTCGATTTTTTAAGAAAAACCGGTAATCGTTGGATTGCAAAACCATTTAACTTCCGAGAAATTGAGTCTATCCTTACTGAACACTTCGAAAAAAATCAAAATCCTCAAGAAGCTGTTCTTCAGTGATGGATCCTGTTTGTTTTGCGATTTATTTAAATGACACCTCTTCAAATTGCCGTTCTATGTGCTCGTGCCGCTGACTCCAAAAAGGGAGAGGAGATTCTTCTGCTAGATGTGCGTGATATATCGTCTGTCAGCGATTTTTTTATCATTGTTTCAGGACAATCGGAACCCCATCTCAAAGCAATGAGAAATGAAATTGAACTTCAACTTAAAAAGGAAGGCATTGTGGCAAAGGGAATCGATGGTTTTCCACATAGCCAATGGGTGATTATGGATTATCTCGACGTGATGGTTCATATTTTTTCATCAGAAAGAAGAGATTTTTATGCGCTTGAAAGATTATGGGGCGATGCTCCACTCATAGATTGGAAAAAATAAACTCTCTTACAAAGTATGTTGCCTTTAAGTCGTTGGAAATCTGTCCTTAAACGCTTTTCGCGTTGTCGTGTTTTGGTTGTGGGAGATATGATGCTCGATCAATATGTCATGGGTCGAGTTTCGCGGATTTCTCCAGAAGCGCCTGTTCCAGTGGTCGATGTTCAATCAGAAAAATATTTTCCAGGAGGCGCTTCAAATGTCGCGCGTAATCTTCGGTCGCTTTCCGCTCATGTGGCAGTATTAGGAATCATTGGTTCAGATACTACCGCCCGTATTCTCACTCAAACTTTGGAAGAACAGGGAATAGAAACGATAGGGCTCCTACGGGATCCAAACCGTCCTACCACTTTAAAAACCAGAATCATTGCTCAGCATCAGCAGGTGGTCCGTTTTGACAGGGAAAGTCGATTACCGCCCTCCTCTCAATTAATAAAAAAAGCTTTGGATTACACCCAACGAATCATGCCAAAAATAGATCTTGTGGTTTTCGAAGATTATGGAAAAGGTCTCATTCATCAGGAATTTCTAGATGCCTGTCTTAAAATAACTCATCGTTTTAATGTCCCCACTTTTGCGGATCCGAATGCTCACCATCGATTGAAATATCATGGTCTAACGGGGATTACTCCCAATCGAAGCGAAGCATTTTGGATGGCCCATGAGGCAATGCAAGATCCTTGGACGAATCCACTTGAAGATAAACCTCTCTTAAAGGTTGGACGTCAATTATTAGAAGAAACTCGCACGAAAAATGTTCTGATTACACTTGGAGAACATGGGATGTGTCTTTTTAGAGAGAAACATGCGCCTCATCATATTCCAACGGCAGCTCAAGAAGTTTTTGATGTGAGTGGGGCAGGGGACACTTCGATTAGCGTTTTTGCATTAGCGATTTGTTCGGGGCTGGATGCTGGTGAAGCGGCTTATCTTGCAAATCAAGCCGCAGGAATTGTGGTGGGCAAGGCAGGAACTGCAACGGTAACCACACGCGAACTTCTGGATGGTCTAGCCAAACATTCTAACTGTGAATAAAAAAAATTGGTTATTTGTCTTATTCATCATCACTTTCGCGGTCGGCGCGACGCTTCGTCTATATAACCTGAGCAGTCAAATTTTGTTGGACGACGAATGGCATGGAATCTTCATGGCGGCTCGACATTCTGTGGGTTATCTATTAACCCATTTTGACTTAGCTGCATCGGCCATACCCTTAAGTTTATATAAAAGCTTACTTCTTGAAACCATTGGCTGGAACGAAACCCTGATTCGTCTCCCTTCGATTACCGCGGGACTTTTTTCACTCGTGGTTCTCCCATTCTTTGTGCGTAAATTATTTGGCACACGAATTACTTATTTCTTTGCATGGTTTCTCGTTATTTCGCCATTTCTAATTTGTTATAGTCATTTAGAACGGGATTATAGTTTCTTTGTTCTGTTGGCAACAATAGCGATGCTTTCATCTTCTCTTTGGTTGATAACTGGTCTTCGGAAATATTTATTCATAACTGTGGCAACCTGTGTAATGGCAACATGCTTCCATCTTTTGGCTTTAATATCGTCCTTAACACCTCTATGCACGGCCTTGTTTATCAAATGCTTATGTTATGTTGTTCGACGAACACCGGACAAAATCAATATTATTCCGTCTATCAAAGAAATCATCGTAGCTATTCTATGGTGTCTGCTTGGAATCTCTCTTTTATTATTACCTGCCTTGATCACGACGCTTAAATGGCTCTTTGACACACACATGTCTTATGATTACCCGAAAATAGATTCTCTGATTGGACTCCTTTCTCTCATTGCTGGCACAGGCAGTTCTTGGCAAGTAATGATTTTTTGGGTGGCTTGTCTTTTAGGTTTGATTCTATTATTGAGACAAAATCGAACCCTTGGAATTTTACTTTTAAGTGTTTACATCACAAACCTATTAGCAATTGTCGTTACTCGTCCTCTTGGCATCCATGTTCCCAGGGTCATTGCTAGATATTGTATTGTCCTGTTTCCGCTCAGTTTTATCTTAGCTTCAATAGGTCTAAACTCTCTTGGAAATGGGTTTCGAAAAATGCTCCCGATTGCTTTCCAGAGATATAAGGAATTTCTTACTTATTTGGCAGGGTATGGATTTATTGTAGCATCCTTTCTCGCGGGACCGTTGCTTTGGATCTATCAAACGCCAAATAATTTTATGAATCATGCTGCTTATCAGGAATCTTACAAACCTATCCAGTGGGACAAGCCTTACGAAAGAATGCTCCTTAAAAATTACATGCGAATTTCATTCAGCCAAGCTTCAGAATTTTATCATCGTTTGATTAAAGATGAAGATGCAAAAACAATCATCGAATATCCTTTTCCGTGTGGTTATCATTTCAATATTTATTATTACTATCAGCATTTTCATCGTAAAAACGTTCTTGCCGGATATCTTCTTCTCCCAAGACCATTTGAAAAATTGAATCCATCTTTCTATTCTCGGGGTCCCATTGAATGGGTTTCAGGAGATACCACAATCGATCTTGTTCTAAGTCACGTTGAATTTCCTCATCAACTTAAATTTGATAACATGATTCATATGCTGGATATTCATGCCATTCAATCCAGTGGCGCAAGTTATGTGGTTCTCCATAAAAATCTATTTTCTGAAGAAAGAGGTGATCAAAAGGAAGGGAATTCTTTTATGGAAATTAGTTATTTAACAAAATTATATCTCAAACATTTTCATGAACCATTCTTTTATGATCCGTGGGTTATTGTGTTCAAAATTCATTAAAAAACATCATGCGGCTCTCACTCAAACGCGCCATATTTTTTGATAGAGACGGGGTTTTAAATGAAGACTTGGGTTATGTGGGACAACCTGAACGTTTTCATCTGTTTCCTTATGTCGGAACAGCTCTCCAACTGCTTGCTAAGAAAGGCTTTATTTTTTTTATCGTTACCAATCAATCAGGAATTGAAAGAGGCTATTTTACGATGGAAGATACCCGCTCTTTACATGCCATTTTGGCTGAGTA
>CAYVFJ010000048.1:0-7772 GCA_964450905.1 uncultured Verrucomicrobiota bacterium | reverse complement strand
TCAAGCGCAAAAATTCTTTGAAATGAAACGTTATTACGATTCTCAGGAATTATTTCAAAATCAGTTTTACCTCAAGTACGGCCACCCTTAACTCACTTTTAAATGCGCAGGAAACACCAAATTTTTTTAAAGAGAACTCCGCTGAAATTTGCTTCGAAATCGATTCTTTTTATTTGTCTTTTGTTGACGACTTTAGCTCTCTTTTCTGCGGACAATATTATCAAAATTTCCATTTAAAAACATTCTGAAAGCAATTTGTTTACTAGTGCGAGACATTCCCTTTTATCATAGGCGGCATATTGGGTTTGAATCCTTAGGAACATCGGATCACCGGCATAAAAACGTTCGTATAACTCGTGACGCGAACCAAAATCGGATACTGCAATATCTGCGGCTAGTTTAAATAATTTAACTTTTTCGTCTGCAGAAACTTCAGCTCCTCGATAATACTTTCGGATGTCGGGAGCGATCGGACTATTAAAAACATCGACATTTGCGGGTTGATACATCAATCCACCTGCAATCACCAATTGAACGATTTCTCGAACACGCGGGTACCAGCGGTTTCCTGAATTTCTAATCGCATACAAAGGAGTGACATTCGGCATATAAATACCCTTCTCATTGGGTTGAGCGGTTGCTTCAGACGCGACGATGGCCGCTCGAATCAGTTCAATGTAGGTGGTCATTTCTCCCATCATATCTTGAACATGCGGGAATTGGTTTGTATTTACCATTTCCGTGGCTTTCATCACCATTCCCGCAATGAGTTGCAATTTAGTCTGGAGTCGAATCGATGTTTGATGACCGGTGAAAGAATTGGAATTCAATTTCCAAATGGTATTCACTCTTTCGACATCCTGATAAATAAAGACTCTTTCCCACGGAACCAATACATCATCAAAAACAACCACCCCATCGAGTTCATCAAATCGAGATGCCAAAGGATGATCGTAAACAGAATCACGAGTGAAAGGTTCGCGTGCAATCAATCGAACGCCTGGCGTATTCATGGGTATTGCAAATGAAATGGCGTATTTATAATCCTTTTCCGTGGGTTTTCTTAAATGAAACGGCCAAACTAACATCTCGTCCGCATAAGGACCGGCCGTAGCCAACATTTTTGCGCCACGCACGATGATCCCTTCTTTCGTTTCTCTGACGACTCCTAAATAAGTAAATTCATCTGGCTGTTCCGAAGGAGGTTTACTCCGATCCACTTGCGGATCAATCAAAACATGCGTCAAAAATAAATCGTGATCCCGAACATACTCAAAATAATGGCGCACGTGGTCGGCATATTTACCAAAAAAATCGGAGTTCACATACCACGCAGTCAGCATCGCGCTCATAAAGTCTGTGGAACGACCCATCATTCCGTAGGTTTCTTCTGCCCAGACTTGATGCATCTTTCTGCGTTTCATTAAATCTTCTTTTGAATGTGGAACCAAAAATGATGACCCGACTGGGTCACCCGTTTTTGGAGATTCAAAAAGCATGAACTCCTTTTTATCTGGTTCCCATTGCGCATCATACAAACGGGCAATCGACTTCACGGCGGGCGCAATGGCTGGATGAATCGTTGGATCCGTTACTTTTTCATCGCCAATCCATGTCTCTGGAGGATTTTTTTTTAATCTCTCCGTATATTCTTTACCAGTGCGTGCGCCCATATTTAAAGACTCCCCAATTTTAAAAAAGTTTTATGAATACGATTAAATTCTTCCGTGCTTTCCCACTGCGGCCAATGACCGGAATTTTTGATGACATGAAGTAAACTCCCTGGAATCCATTCTTTTAAAATGAGCGCTTCATCCACTTTTCCAGTAGGATCATGGTCGGTCCACAAGAGTAAAGTTGGGCATTTAATTTGATGGCACCATTCCGGACCCCAAACATAATTTTTCCTTACTTCCCAATCCTGTAAAGCCACAATGTTGTATACAGCCCTTTTAAATTCTGGTTGGGTATATATTTGATAGCGAATGTTGACTAATTCGTCTGTGACAAAACTTTTGTCATAAAACAACCATTCCAACCGTGTGCGCACATTTTCGTAACTCGCCTCGATCACTGCTTTGATGGTTGAATTTTTAACTTGCTCCATGACTTCAGGTTTATTCGTAATATTCCCAGGAGTGTTCAGAATCAATTGATCGATCAGTTCTGGATGATAAGCGGCTGTCCAAGCAGTCACCCATCCTCCCAACGATTCCCCGGACAAACTCACTTTTTTCAAATTTAAACATCGAATCAAGCCGACAAGATGGTCGCTTAAATAATCGATGGTATAAGGACGATCCGGTTTATCACTAAAACCGTGACCCGCCATATCATAAGCAATCACTCTAAATTCCTTTGCCAATTCAGCAAAATTTCTGGAGTACGCTTCTAAATGACCTCCCGTGCCATGAACAAAAATAAGAGTCTTGTCGTTCTCCCCAGCTTCCATGACCCTTGTTCTAATTCCGCCAACATCCAAATAATATTGCTTCAAGGGCAAACCCACTAATTGTGTCCATATTGCAATTTTTTCGCCCATAAAGTTTGAGGGCACGAAAATAACATGCCCTATTAAAAATGTCATCGCATTTTTTACGAAGGATGCGGCATAAAAGTCTGATGCTAAAAAACATGGATTCATTTTTGGTCAAACCTGTTTCTTGGTTTGAACCCTTATGTTTGGAGGAAACGTTCTTTTTCGACTCAACTTCTTTAAAATCAAAATTTAATATCCACGTTGATTTAGGCGCGGGAGACGGCGCTTTTATCTGTGTGCGCGCCAAAAATAATCCTGAAACCTATTTTCTAGCTGTAGAACGATTGTTGGGACGCGTGCGAAAAATCTCTCGTGGGGCATATCGAGATCAACTCGAAAATTTGCGTGTGTTGCGTGTGGAAGCTTTTTATGCCGTGAAATATCTTTTTTCACCTCATTCCATGGCATCGATGACGATTCTTTTTCCTGATCCATGGCCCAAGCGCAGACATCATCCACATCGATTGATTCAACTAGATTTCCTTGAAGCTTGCGCGAAATGTCTTCGGAAAGAAGGATGGTTAGCCATCAAAACAGATGATGAACCTTATTTTCAGCACATGACTAAAGTAATAAAAAGCTGCCCACATTTTTCCTTA
The DNA here is from genome assembly GCA_964450905.1 of uncultured Verrucomicrobiota bacterium. Classification (GTDB taxonomy): domain Bacteria; phylum Verrucomicrobiota; class Verrucomicrobiia; order JABWAM01; family JABWAM01; genus CAYVFJ01. The sequence goes on along the minus strand of CAYVFJ010000048.1, from coordinate 4,634 downwards.
TGGAATGATGTAGCCCCAGCAGATTTGATTCCTGAAACGACAGATTTTGAAAAAACTTTTTTAAAGGCAGGTCGTCCTATTTATTTTATAGCAGCACACGTAAGAAATTGATTGGCAAGCAGCATCATCTCCGAAACAAAAATGGCATAAGGATTTTTTGTTTCTCGCCAAGACAACTTGCGATGATTTTTTTGATACCAGACCAAAAGGGGTTGTGAAAAAGTAGATGAAAGATCTTTTCTATCTTGGTCAGTCTGCAATAACTTGCTTTTTATAAAATTCACTTTTTCGAGATCCTATAACGACTAAGGTTTAACAAGAAGACCTGCTTTTCTAGCAAGTGCATATTGTCGTAGATCAAATGTTAAAAATTCTCTGACCTCCCAAATAAGTGCCGTGGCAACATGAAGAATATCCAGAGAACGACATGCCATCGTCTCTCCATAATGTTGCGAAAGATCTTCAGCCCTTCGATAAGTGGAACTCCAATCCGTACTGATTCGTTCAAAAAAGCCGCGCTCAAGATCTTCGGTCAATTTGTTCAGGGCTTCGGCAGCTTGTTTTGATGTAATCATTTTTCCAAAGCAACGCTGGCGAATCGAATTTCTAATTTCGATTTCGTGGAGCGATGAAATCGGTATGGGCGGAAGTTTAGACATGACTAGATTTACAGCCATCTCTGAATCTTGTTCGGCAACATAGAGCTTAAATAATAAGCTGGAATCACAGTAAAAATTCAAAATCGATCCTTTCGCATCTTATCCCAAAATGCTTGAGAACTATCTTTTGTTGCTTTCCCTGGAAATGTTTCTTTCAAACGCGCCATAAAATTAGGCCATTTCTTTGGGTGAACTTTTGGAGCAGGAACAATTTTAGCTACCAGCCGTCCTCTACGGGTAACTTGGATTTCTTCACCATCTTCAATCAGATTAAAAATCCAAGCCAACCTGTGTTGAAGAACCCTTATAGGAATGCTTTTCATGATGTATTACGCTAACGCAATACACTCTTTATGTCAACCTGCAAAGGACGTTTCATTTCCAGCTAAACGATCTATGATAGGGCGCCATGGTTTGAATTCCTCTGCGAACATTTGGACGACACGGCGACTTTGAGTGATTGACAGCTTTTCTATATGGCCATAAGTTATTCCCATGGCCACGATGACCATTAAATCGACTTGTTCCTTTGATGTGGAAACAATCAGATTGCATGATTGCAGCGGTTGCCATTCGTTTGGATGCTACTCTTGCGACTTCCAACACACAAGATTTTCTGCTATTTCAGCCTTTGGGACTTAAACTTGCCTAACTAGAGATGATGTCACCTAACAAACTTCTTTCGCCATTCGGATCAGTGATTTTCTTTTTTTTGGCAATTTTTTTCTTGGATTTAATTGCCGAAGGTAACTTTTCTGAAGATGACGGCAGGGCGTCTTAGGGGTCACCCATTAGCTACACTTGTTTCAGCAGTCAACTTTCAACTCTCTTCATGACATCGCTTACCATTTATACAACGAAACTTACGGATGCTCAGGCGGCGCTCGTCAAAGTCTATCTAGATTCCCACGGCTTTGAAGAACAAAAAGTTCCTTATGCCCGTTTTGCGGGTAAAGGGAGAGATGTGAACGTGGTTTTTTACGAGAGCGGCAAACTGGTTGTTCAAGGAAAAGGAACCGAAGATTTCGTTCAGTTTTTTCTGGAGCCAGAGGTTCTTAAGGAAGCGAAGTTAGGTTATGATGAGATTCTTTATCCGAAAGCTTTTGAGCCTCATATTGGTGTGGATGAAAGTGGCAAGGGCGATTATTTTGGGCCGATGGTGATTAGCGCGGTGTTTGCTTCCAGGGAAGCATTTCCAAAATTTAAAGAGCTGAATGTGCGTGATTCAAAAACGATTTCTTCGGACGCAAAAGCTATTGATATGGCAAAAGCCATCCGATCCATGCGTGAATGTGCCGCGGAAGTGGTATCTATTGGGCCTGAAGCCTACAATCGGATGCATGCCAAAATGCGTAACGTGAATGATCTCTTGGGATGGGGACATGCGCGTGCCATTGAGAATGTGCTTGTCCGAATTGATCCTAAAAAAACCGGTAAAATTTGTGTGCGCGCCATTTCCGATCAGTTCGGAAATAAACAGATCATTGAAAATGCTCTGATGGAACGTGGAAAGGGAATTGAATTAGAACAGCGTCATCGCGCAGAAGAAGATCTTGCGGTTGCTGCGGCTTCCATTGTTGCAAGAGCAGAATTTATTCTGGGGCTAGGAAAGCTTTCAAAGAAATGGAACCTGACTTTTCCAAAAGGCGCTTCCTCAGCCGTGATTACAGCAGGCCAACAATTTATATCTAAACATGGTCGAGAGGCTCTGGTCCAAGTAGCCAAACTCCATTTTCGCACCACTGGAAAAGTGGAAGCTGCAGCTTGAGGTCAACACTTGTTTCTATTCTACAAAGGTCCATTCTGATTCCTGGCTTCTGGCTTCTGAATGCTTCTTTTATGATAGTTCGTCACGGCGGAATTGAATCCGACGTGGAAGAAGCATGGCAACAAGAGGCACGATGGCGATTGGCTCAAATCCGGAGAGGTAACGAAGGTATCTGCGATCTAGCAATATCTTTCTCAATATGTTAGGGTTGCGATATGAAGCGAAAAGAACGAGCTTTGATGAAGCGTTGGGTTGATACCTGGAAAAGAGCTGGGCCAGAATTGGAACGGATTCGGTTTGAAGAAGTGAAACGCGCAAATACGATGAGAACGATCATGACGTTATCCGACTGCTTTAAGTTAGCTCTTAAAACACATCCTCCTAAGCCATATTCAGGTTTAGTGGAACAACAGGCTTGGTTTCGTAAATTTTATTCATGATCCAACTTGTCGAAGTTGCTGCTGAAATTCAGGCTTATTGCCAATCAAGAGGTTGGAAATTTTGTTTTATCGGAGGGCTTGCATTACAACGATGGGGAGAACCTCGGCTCACAGAAGATGTGGATCTAACTTTGCTAACAGGTTTTGGCGAGGAGGAAACATTTATTCATGGGTTACTTGAAAAATTCCAGGCGCGCATAGAAAATGCCGCGGCATTTGCCCTACGTAACCGTGTTTTACTATTAAAATCAAAAATCGGTATTGGCATCGATATCGCACTCGGCGCGTTACCCTTTGAAAAACAGTCCGTGCTTCGAGCAAGCGATTATGAATATGCTCCTGGCATTTTCCTTCATACATGTTCCGCGGAAGATCTCATCGTTTCTAAAGTTTTTGCGGATCGTGATCATGACTGGATAGATGTCAAAATGATTCTTGTGCGTCAGGGTAAATCAAATCTTGATTGGCGATATATTTTACGTCAACTCAAGCCGCTTTGCGCCTTGAAAGGACAGCCAGAGATTGTGGATCGCCTCATGCAAATGCGAAAAGCTTTGTAAAAAAAGCGTTTTGAGAAAAGAGGAAACATTTTTCTTACTTCTCTTTTCAGATGATGGATAAATCATTGCAGATCCTGATATCATTTGCTGCGTTAGCAGGACGAAAATGAGTGTTTCACACGAAATGTAAAGACTACTGCTGGAGTTGTTATCAAAAACTTATCCAAGAAATTGATTGGCAAGTTTCCGATGAGCGGAAGCGAGGGTCAATTTCTGTAGTGCATCCATAGAAACCCACTTTGTATGAGAAGATTCTGATGGATCGAATCCATGGACTTTAAAAAATTGCTGATGGATCCGGTGATGAGTGACGGAATAATTGTTTTGCGATAGTTTTTCTACATTCTGAAAAGAACCGAAAGTTTCTTTCCATAAATGCTTCCATAAACGCGAAGGCCGATGATCGAAGATCACCGAAGGAAATTGCCACAAATGTTCCAGACGTTGTCCTGCGGGCCGTTGACAAAGAAGGATTCGACGATGATGAACCACAAGGCCGGCATATTCAAATTGATGGATCGCTTTTCGGCGTGGAACCATTTTCGGAAGTTTTTCCTGTGCATTCTGTTGAAAAGCCCAACAACCATTTCGAATCGAACATTGAGAACAAAGAGGTTTATGTGGAATACACACCAAAGCGCCGTGCTCCATAATGGCCTGATTGAAATTGCTCGCTTGATCTTCAGGGATTAACTGTTCAGCGAGTTTCCATAATTGATGGCGTGTGGTTGTCTTATTTACAGTTTCACGAATTCCAAACCAACGGGTCAGGACACGGATCACATTTCCATCCACCACTGGCATAGGATGATTGAAAGCAATACTTGCCACAGCTCCCAGGGTATAAGATCCTACCCCTGGCAGATCTGCAATCGCCTCAATCGTTTTTGGAAATTGTCCGTTAAATTGGTCTACCATCTTTTTAGCAGCGGCATGAAGGAATCGTGCTCGACGATAATAACCCAAACCTTCCCATGACTTGAGAACGGCCGATTCAGAAGCAACCGCTAATTTTTTTGGAGTCGGATATTGGATCATCCAGCGGAGATAATAAGGAATCACCGTTTTAACTTGAGTTTGTTGCAGCATCATTTCCGAAACAAAAATGGCATAAGGATTTTTTGTTTCTCGCCAAGGCAACTTACGACGATTTTTTTGATACCAGACCAAAAGGGGTTGTGAAAAAGTAGATGAAAGATCTTTTCTA
>CAYVFJ010000047.1:0-3255 GCA_964450905.1 uncultured Verrucomicrobiota bacterium | reverse complement strand
GTTCTGAGTGTCAACTCCGCAACATCATTTCTGGCCACGTAATTGCGATGCTGTACTTCTTGGGAAAGAGTAGATGCATCAATAATCTTGTCGATCGATTTTACTTCACATTCCACTTCTTGAGTGGTGAGTTTCAGTTTGTATTTTTTTCCGATCTCAAGATGGTGGCGGCCCATCCAAAAAAGATGGTCCTTAAATTCGCGAGCCTTGGCAGGAGCCTCTTTTTCGTGAGAAGCACTCTGACAACGTTCCACAAAAATTTGTTCGGTTAAAGTAATTCCAATCGATTCACCCGCGGAAGCCGTGATGCTGGAAGGCGCATTCCAGCGTTCAATGGTATTGATGACGCTCGATTTACCGCTCGGCCAGAAGTAGAGACGATCTCCAACCTTGAATGTGCCGGCTTCGATGCGTCCTGTGAGAATGCGACGATGATCAAAACGGTAAACATCCTGAATGGGAAAACGAAGCGGAAGATGAGTAGGAAGAAGTGGAACCGAAAATTCGTCCAAAGCTTGGAGAACCGTGAACCCTTTGTACCAAGCCATTTTTTGGCTTGGAACAGCAATGTGATCTCCATTTTTCGCGGAAATGGGGATAAACATTTTTGGTTCAACACCAATTTGTTTAAGAAAAGCGCGGTACTCTTTCTCAATATTTTGAAACACCGTTTGATCATGTTTTTGTAAATCCATTTTATTGACGAGAACAACGATCTGTTCGATTCCTAGCAAGTGAAGGAGATAACCATGACGACGGGATTGTTCCTGAACCCCTTCATTGGCATCAATCAGCAGAAGGGCCGCATCCGCATGGGCTGCTCCGGTGATCATATTCTTCAAAAATTCTTTGTGTCCGGGCGCGTCGATAATCACGTACTGACGTTTTTGTGTGCTAAACCAGATTTGAGCAGTGTCGATCGTAATATTCTGATCGCGTTCAGCTTGGAGTGCGTCCATCAGATTGGCGAATTCGAAAGGAACCCCACGCCGTTTTGCTGCTTCTACAAGCTGTTCATACTTCCCTTCTGGTAAAGAACCGGTATCGTAGAAAAGACGTCCCACAAATGTGGATTTGCCATGGTCTACATGACCGACGATCACAATTTTGAGTTGTTGCATAGTGGATGAACGTAGCACTATCGATGACAGTTGTTGAGAACTTTCACTACTTCTTTTAATTGGTTCTCCGTTAATTCTGGAAAAATGGGCAAAGCTAATGTGGAATGGCTTGCCAACTCGCTCATTGGAAAATCTCCCTGATCATATCCCCATTGACTAAAACACTTTTGCAAATGAAGAGGAACAGGATAGTAAATTTCTGTGCCCATCCCAAAAGATTCCAAGTGTCTTCTTAATGGATCTCGTGCAGCAGGATCGCTCGTTCGAATAATAAACTGATTATAAACATGATCTGCCTGACAAAAAGAGGGCAAAATGAACGGTTTTGTTGCTCTTTGATTCGCAGATTTATCATCGCCATGATTGCATCGAATGGGTTCCTCAGCTAATCCAGCTTGGACGATCTCTCTTACATAAAAAGCGGCGTTACGCTGTCGTGCCTCCGTCCATTGAGATAAATAAGGTAATTTCACCCTAAGCAAAGCCGCCTGCAAGGTATCCAGACGCGAGTTGATTCCCAATTGATGATGATGATATTTCGGTTTAGCCCCGTGGACACGAAGCACTTGTAGCTTTTCAGCAAACTCGTCGTTGTTGGTTAACAACATTCCACCATCACCAAATCCACCTAAATTCTTTGTTGGAAAAAAACTAAAACACCCGACATCACCTAAACTCCCCACCGGTTTTCCTCGATACATAGCTCCCATTGCTTGTGCCGCATCTTCAATCACTCGGATTCCACGGTCATGCGCTAAATCCAAATAATATCCCATATCCGCGCTCTGACCAAAAAGATGAACCGGAATAATCGCCTTGGTCCGAGGTGTGATTTTTTTTATCACTTCGTTGGGATCAAGGTTATAACAACCCAATGAAATGTCCGCAAAAACAGCCTTTGCGCCCACCCGCGCAATACAACTGGCTGTAGCAAAAAAACTGTAGGGAGTTGTAATCACTTCATCACCCGGTCCAATATCAAGCGCCATCAAGGCAAGTAAAAGCGCGTCGGAACCGCTTGCACAAGAAATGGCATGTTGAACCTGACACAAAACGGCAACCTCCTTTTCAAAAAGCTCCACCTCCGGTCCAAGAATAAATTTGCCATGATGCAAAACCTGTAGGAAAGCTCTTGTCAGCTCTGGTTCTAATTTCTGATGTTGCAGATGAAGATCTAACAAAGGAACACTCATTCTGGAAACAGTAGCCGCCTCATCACATTCCTTGCAATCATGTTTCTATCAAATTTTACATATTTTTTTCAATTTTATAGAGTGGAGCGGGTGAAGGGAATCGAACCCTCGTCTCGATTCCGTGTTGTTCAAAATTATTTTTATCTCTAGAAAAAACATCAAGGAATATCATTGACCTCCTCAAATGGTAGCACTCATGTCGAGTCTCCAAAAACATTCATCAAGGCGTTCGCCGTTCTGGTTTTGTAAATATCGGGATTGTAATGGGCGTGCAGTTGTAAAATCCACGAAGCACAAAGAAAAAGTAAGTCGCTGTATTTTTGTCTGGCTTTTGAAAGTACAGCCGGAACTACCCCAACAGAAACTCAGGCTCGCAAAGTTGTATATGAAATTCTTGAGATATATACCTATTTCAAAAAACCCAATTTATGACCATGTTAAAGATACCCGTGAACGGTTACAAAAAAATTTAGGCGTAGACTTTGTCTTCAATTTTTTCTAGTCGATGTAAAATATCCGATGCCATGATTCGGTCTGTTTTCATTTCAGCAACCGCTTCGGCTAAGCGCGCTTGTTCACGTGTCATTTCGTCCATCCTCGAGGAAAGGGTGAAGTTAAGCTTATCAATGCGCGCTATAAGATCGGTATTCATCTTCTCTTACAAGCTTATGTGGCAACCTTTAAAAAGGGCGCCACTCGCTCTAATTTGTGGCGGGCCCTATTTTCTGAGAATCTACGGTTACTTCAGGAAATGCTTTGAGAGTAAAGGTGAGCCAAACCCGAAGATCCGATTCGCGATTCAAGGGTTCTAATTGGCTGATACTGAATGTGACGATCCAAGAATGTAAATCATAGTCAATCGCGTAGGCTTGTTCAAAAAGAGAGCCATCGGATGGATCCAATCGATGGGTGGTTCGAAAAGCCCAATCTTCGTTAAGCGC
>CAYVFJ010000046.1:0-9652 GCA_964450905.1 uncultured Verrucomicrobiota bacterium | reverse complement strand
GGGAATTCAGAATCTGATCGGAAAAAAAAGGTCAACTTTCGTGCGCACAATTCTTATGCTCTTCGGCAATCTGGAATTTATATTTTACGATCGGACAAGATTTCTTGTCATGTTTCATGTGGACCTAATGGTCAGGAAGGCGTTGGCGGTCATGCGCACAACGATAAGTTATCCGTCGTGATCCATTATAAAGGTCATCCTCTGATTGTGGACTCTGGGACTTATTGTTATTCGGCCGACACTCAATTACGGGATCAATTTCGGTCCACAAAAGTGCATAATACGATTGTAGCGGATGGACTGGAGCAAAATCCACTTAGAGATTGGCGCAAACTCAACGATCATACACATGCGCGTTGTTTAATATGGAAAGATTCCAAGGACGAAATTCTGTTTATGGGAGAACATCATGGGTATAAAAAACAGGGCATTGTTCATCAACGAACGATTCATCTTGATAAACAACAACAGCGGCTTGTTGTTTTAGATGAAATGGAAAGTAAAGGAATCCATACCTACGATTTTTACCTTCATTTTTCGCCTCACTTTACCCGCAAGGATTTGAAAATAAGATCCCATTCTGTATTCGTTGTTGACATGGAATTGATCTTTAAAGAAGAGGTCCCTTTGGAGATTCTTGATTCTTCCTATTCTCCTGTCTACGGGGAAAAATACGATAACCTCGCTCTTCACTTTCAAATGAGAAAAAGTGGGAAATGGAGTTTACCTTGGGAATTGATCTGTCATTAATTCTGGGTGACCACTCTTTTTAGACAAGCTATTTATTGATGATATTTTTTCTTGAAGCGCTCAAAAACTTCATGAGCACATAAATGGCCCAAAAACAGGACCAATGTGCCCAACCTCGAACATAAGCATCTCGCCACCATTGGACGGATTCGATTCGTAAAATATCATTCCAAAGTTTGGGTTCTGTAAACATTCGATCAAAATCCTTTAGAACGACGCCTTGCAGCCATTCTTGCCACGGAAAAATAAATCCTTGCTTGGGTCGTTTAACAACACTGTCCGGTAAGGGATGCAATAAAGTTTGGCGGAGCAACCATTTTGGATAACCGTCACCCTCAAACGGGTGTGCTAAAAATTGGAGGGCGCATTTGCTTGCTTCAATGTCCACAAGTGGGGTGCGCACTTCAAGACTATGCGCCATCGACATCACATCTGTGTCTCGAAGAAGTTGATTGCACATATAACGCGTGAATTCTAATCCGCCAATCGCTAATGGTGATGGCAGCTTTTTTTGGGTAGCCCAAGCCGTTTCCTCCATGAAACGATCTTGAGCTTCATGTGCTTGAGATTGTAATTCTGGAACAACCAATTTTTCTAAAAATTTGCCAAAGAACAATCCGCGACATGCCAGATAAGCCATTCGAACATCTGCTCGCGGAAATCGCAGAGCTTCAGCGACACGAGCGGCTCCAGAATCGTTACGGATTAACTTTAAAAAAATGGCAGCTGTATTTCTGCCAAAACGCCCTCCCATCCTAGCTAGTTGATGCGTTCGTTCAAATCGTGGGATAAAATTAAAAGTTGAATAGCCACCAAAAAGTTCGTCCCCACCTACGCCCGTCAGGGCGACCGTTAACCCAGCTTTTCGTGCCGCTTTGGAAACAATAAAAGTATTCAATCCATCAATACTCGGCAGATCCAGATGATCAAAAAAAGACGGTAAATCTTTTTCAAAACTATTCTGATCCAAACATATTTCCGTGTGAATCGTGCCAAATGCTTTTGCTGTCTGCTGAGCATAAGCGCTTTCATCGAGAGAATGACCGGGGATCGTTACGGATACGGTATGCACTGGCAAACGAGATGTTTCGGTAGCCAACCCTGTTAGGACGCCGCTATCCATTCCTCCGCTTAAAAATAAACCGATCGGGACATCGCTCATTAAATGTTTGGCAACAGATTCGCGAATACAATCCTTTAAAAGAGCGATATTTTTGGGTTTTGATTCTGCTGCCTCCTGACACCACCCTGGGACGGGAGAATTTCCATGGTGTCTTATTTCGTTCCCATGAATTTGAATCGTCTCTCCAGGAAGAAGTGAATAGACGTTACGAAAGTGGGTTCGCGGAGATGGGATCGATCCTAAAAGCAAAAAATCCATGATACCGCCCATATCCAAATCATTTGTGAAAGACTGAAGAACAGTCAAAGCGCGAATTTCTGAAGCAAAAGCAATCAGATCTGGACTTTCGAAAAGATAAAGCGGTTTAATTCCTAACGGATCACGCGCTAAATGGAGAACACCAGATTTCATTTCGTAAACTGCAGCCGCATACATTCCTCGAAGATTCGTCCAAGCAGTAGCACCTTTTTCTTCAAACAAATGTGTTAATACTTCCACATCACAATGAGACGAGAAAGAATGGCCGCGTCCGACGAGTTGAGATCTTATTTCTTGATAGTTATAGATCTCCCCATTCACCATCGCTGCGATGGTATGATCTTCATTAAAAAGGGGTTGTTTGCCTGCGGGCGAAAGATCGATGATCGAGAGTCGACGATGACCTAGAAAAACACGCTGACGCGGATCTAAAAAAAAGCCATCAGCATCAGGCCCACGATGTGGCATGGTATCGGCCATTTTTTTGCAAAGCAGAGCGGCATCTTCAGAAGAGAAACGGTCGCTGATGAGTTTGATTCCGCAAATGGCACACATTTTTATCAACAACAATCTAAAATGATTGATTTGTTCTCACCAGAAAGTGAGTGCTGGAAATTCACTGTGAATCATTCAATGATCGCGAGCAAGCAGAAATAAATCATCTGGCCACGCCCAACTTACTTTCAGATTTGATTTGCCTGACCCGTTATCAAACTCTCATCTTCAAAGATACTCCAACTGCTCAATATGTCCTCTACAAAAATTCATTGTGAGGCTTTACCCACTAGCTATTACAGCTCGCTTTCTGTCGTCACAAGAATAAGCTGACATATTCGATGGATATGCTATATTTTTTCCATGGTTAAAGTTCTTCCAGAAATAGCCAAAAATGTGACGCAGCTTCCTCGACAACAGCGTCTTGCCTTGGCTCGATTCCTGCTTGATTTGGATGATTCAGGTGCAAATAAGGAAGTGGAAGCTGTCTGGGATCAAGAGGTTCAGGCTCGAATCAAAGCTTTTGATGATGGTCTTGTTGAAGCCGTTCCGTATGAGGATGTGAAAAAGGAATGGGATAGTCGTTTCGCGTGATGAGAGTCAGACTGCTTACTCCTGTTCGTTTGGAGCTTAAAACTGCCATTGAATATTACGAGAGCGAACAATCTGGGCTGGGAAAAAGACTTTGGAACGAAATCGATCAACATCTTGGGTGGATTCAAAGGAATTCGGAGATTCCCCGTTTGCGATCTGGAACTTATCGTCGTGTAAATCTCAGGATTTTTCCGTATTACATTATTTATTTTATTCGTGCAGAAGAAATCATTATTGCCGCGATTGCTCATGTCCATCGAGAACCGGAATATTGGATTGAAAGAATAACAACCAATTGAAGCAACCCACCTGCTCTTTTTCAGAGCTGTCTATTGTCTGTAGTTTGTCGACCATCGTCTTCTTTGCCTGTCCTCCTGAAAAACTCCGTTGTGAGATTGATTTCTAGGGTGCTAATTCCCGGAATACCATATACCATCACACTTCCACCAACCAAACAGATTTCGCCTTTGATATTTTGTTCCTTGAGTTTTTCATCCAAACGCGCAAGGGCGCCTAAAATGGCTTCTCTGGTTAGAGACTGCATATTTTACGCACGGCTCAGAACATTTTCTGATACAAATAAGTTACGTTTACGGAAAGGAAGAGGGCTTTCTTGAACAAGAAGAGCATTCAACTCTTTATCATCATAAGCAAAACATGGATGAGGCATGCTGCGTTTTTCCGCCCAATCAGGACAGGAAAGACCAAGCCTTTCAGCCATTGATTCAGCTACAGCAGCTAATTCAACATCTGCCACATCAGCTTTCTCAAAACGTCCTACCATTCGAGTGGGTTCAACTTCAATCTTTGCATAGGATGGACGAGAGTAGAACTCATCAAGAAAATCCGATAGAAACATATTAAAATCTGTTTGAGAAGTGCACTCACGAGCCACTTCGGCGAGGGATTGAGGGCGTGTCCATGCATTGTTCATACCCAGAATATACCAGAAAAAATCATCGATTCAATCTATAACCATGTATAAAAAATTGTTATCGCAAGCCAAGCGCGACAATCTCTTGATTTAAAATGATCATGCGCTTTTCTCTGATTTCTGAGATTGGAAATGGGAACTCAATGAGGAATGAGTAATCGACCCATTACGAACTAAAAATCTATTTGCATAATTATGAACAATGTTATAACATATGGATATGATTAAGCACCTCCAAACCATTGGTAATAGCTCTGGCATTATTCTCGATAAACCTATTCTTGAATTACTCAGGATCACGCCAGAAACCGAAATTGATATTGAGACCGATGGCAAACGGCTTATTCTTACTCCCATTCGAGAAAACAATGATCGACAACAGAAATTGGCCAAAGTGCAAGCTCATGTTTTACAAAATCACGAACGAACATTTCGCAAGCTTGCTAAGTGAGTGAATTTTGACCCTAAGTTTTTGACTACCGAAGAAGTGATTGGATTTCATGCCGATCAACTTCGCCTTTATGGAGGGATTGACGGGATAAGAGATCGCGGATCACTTGAATCGGCTGTTTCAACGCCTCAAGCAAGTTTTGGCGATACTTTTCTTCATAAAGACATCTTCTCGATGGGCGCAGCTTATGCCTTTCACATTGCTGAAAACCAGCCATTTTTAGATGGAAATAAGCGAACAGCACTTAATGCGGCGCTTGCATTTCTTGGTCTTAATGGATGGGACGTTGTTGATCCTGAGTCAACCCTCTACGATACAATGCTCTCTATTGCGGAAGGTAGAATCAATAAGACAGGCCTAGCAAAAATTCTTCAAAAACTCTCGATTCCGACTCCTGATTCACATTAGAAATAAACTCCGAAATCAGTTGGATTGGACAACACATCACCAAGGATGCTGGATTGAAAAGAAAATGAAATATCTTGAATGCATGATATAGCTTTGCCTGATATATTTTCAGATTTTTCTTAGACAGGATTAACATGATTTACAGGATTGAAGCAGAACAACCAAAAAGAACGCACAGAACTCAAAGATTAAATTTCTCCGTCATTGCTGCCTGTCTCGCAGTAGTTCGCCTCGGCGAACGAAAGCGGAATGAGCAGTGCGGCAATCTCTGGTTTTAATTTTGCTCAGAGATGCGCTCGTTACCAGCTATGTTATAATAATTGGATTGAAAAACAAGCCTGTCTTGCCCCTGCAATTCTTATCTGTAAATGACCTGCGATCTACCGGAGTAACCCGCTGAAAAATGATTTTCGAGTCGACAAAGTTAAACTTTATGTTCACAAAAGAATTTCCCAGGCTTACATCAAATTAAATTTTATGGAACATCGACATACTCTTTCAATTGTAGTGGAGAACAAATTTGGTGTCTTGGCGCGTATCGCCGGAATGTTTAGTGGTCGTGGTTTTAATATCGATACTCTCAATGTGGCTCCCATTAGAGGATCCGCATTTTCTCGAATGACGGTGATGGTCAATGGGGATGATGCAGTTCTTGAACAGCTCACTCGCCAGTTGGGGAAGCTCATCAATGTCATTGAAGTGGAGGATTTTCATCCAGAAGAAGCGGTGGAACGTGAATTGGTGCTTTTAAAGATTAAAGTAGATTCTCATACTCGCGCGGAGTTGCTTCAGTTTGTTGGAATTTTTCGTGCGAAAATTGTGGATATTCATGAAGATTCCATTTTGGTTGAAGCAACTGGAAATCCACGAAAAGTAGAGGCATTTATGGAATTGGTTGAGAAATTTCCAATTCTTGATATGACTCGAACAGGACGTGTGGCAATGAAACGGGGAAGTTTCGCCCATAAAGAACTAAAACTTAAAAAAATTAAATCATCATAAATATGCCAGCTAAAGTTTATACCGATAAAGATGCGGACTTAAAATATCTTAAACATAAGACCGTGGCCGTGATTGGTTTCGGTAGCCAAGGACATGCGCATGCCCTGAATCTCAAGGATAGCGGAATCAAAGTGGTGGTTGGATTATACAAAGGAAGTAAATCCATTCCCATCGCGCGCGCAAAAGGATTCAAAACACTTTCCACTTCGGAAGCGGTGCAAGGGGCGGATATCATTTTTATGGCAGTTCCAGACCTCAAAATTGCTGAGGTTTATGAGAAAGATATTTTCCCTAATCTTTCGGCCGGTAAAACCCTCCTTTTTAGCCATGGTTTTGCAGTTCACTACAAGACGATTGTTCCTCCTAAAAATATCAATGTCATTATGGTGGCGCCAAAAGGACCGGGTCATATCGTTCGACGTCAATATTTAGAAGGAAAAGGCGTTCCTTGTTTAATTGCGGTTTATCAAAACCCCACCAAAACAGCCAAACAGATTGCTTTAGCTTGGGCAAAGGGGATTGGTGGAACGCGCGCAGGCGTGATTGAAACCACGTTTAAAGAGGAAACAGAAACAGATCTGTTTGGAGAACAATGTGTGTTGTGTGGTGGAACAACGGCTTTGATTCAAGCCGGATACGAAACTCTTGTGGCCGCCGGTTATCAACCCGAAATGGCTTACTTTGAATGTCTTCATGAATTGAAGTTGATCGTGGATCTGATTAATGAAGCAGGAATCAGCGGAATGCGTTTCTCCATTTCTGAGACCGCGAAATACGGCGATGTTCGTGTCGGACCACAAATCATCAATTCGCATGTGAGAGCAAAAATGAAAAAAGCCCTTAAGGAAATACAAAATGGCAAGTTTGCGCGAGAATGGATTGGACAACATCACACCGGCAAAAAACGTTATCATCAACTTCTCGCAGAAGGTCAGCGTCATCCGATTGAAAAAGTGGGAGAACGTCTGCGTGGACTCATGCCTTGGATGAAGAAACGAGAAATTAAAGGGGTTCAAGCAGCGTACTAAGAAATTGAGAATTGAGAATGAGGAATTCAGAATAAAGGACAAAAGCGGTGTGGCACAGTCGCCCTCATTATGGTTTATATTTCATGCGAATAAATTTTCTGAAAAATTCTTAATTCATCAATGATGCAGTCTTCACTTGGTATGATCGCGGGGAACCGTAGGTTTCCTCAAATTTTTGCTCAGGAAGCGCGTCGATCTGGCGTTCAACAATTGGTGGCTGTTGCTTTCGAAGGTGAAACAGAACCTGCGATTGAGTCGTATGTCGATCATGTTGAGTGGATGAAGTTAGGACAACTCGGAAAATTGGTTGAAGCCTTTCAAAGGAACCAAATTCAAGAGGTGGTGATGGTAGGCCAAATTGCGCCTAAAAATTTATTTGCGAGTTTGCGTTTGGATTTACGAATGACCATGCTCTTGGCTCGTTTAAAAAAGAAGAACGCGGAAACTATTTTGGGGGCTATCGGAGAAGAGCTTGCAAAAGATGGTCTCCGTTTAGTTTCTCATGCTAAATTTCTTGAGCGTTTAATTCCTCAAAAGGGAATATTGACCCAACGTAAACCTTCAAAAGAAGAACGAAAAGATTTTGAGTTTGGATTTCGCATTGGAAAATCGATTGCCTCTCTAGATATCGGTCAAACGGTGGTGGTTAAACAAGGAACTGTTTTGGCTGTAGAAGCTTTCGAAGGGACGGATGAAACTTTGTTGCGCGGAGGCACGTTAGGACAAGGCGGGGCCACCGCTATCAAAGTGACGAAACCAGGTCAAGACATGCGGTTTGATATTCCTTGTATTGGTCCGCGCACCATAGAAATCCTGAAGCAATCAAAAATCAATGCTCTAGGAATTGAAGCTGGAAAAACATTGCTTTTAGAGATGGAATTGCTGCTGAAAGCCGCAAATCAATCTGGGATCACAATCGAAGCATTGGAATCGCAGGAGAAGATGATGAAATGAATTGCTGTAAATCTCGTTTCTGTGCAGAATGATCAAACCAATAAAAATTAATCTCGTATCAAATCAAATCAAAAATGAGCATATCTATTCAGAAATTAGGCGTTCAAAGCTGGTGTTTTCGTGAATTTAAAGACAATCAGAAAGTCATTGAACTCATTAAAGGTCTCGGGTTATCGCATATTGAACTATGCCGAGTTCATGTTGATTTCACAAATGAATCTACTTTCGATCCCGTCATCCAATTATATCGTGACCACGGAATGACCATTGATAGCATCGGCGTGGAAGGGATTTCGACGGATGAATCTCAAGCTAAAAAATTGTTTGAGTTCGCTCAACGCGCTGGGATCAAAACTTTTAGTGTGGATTTCGACCTGAAGACAGCGCCCCAATGTTTTCGTATCGCCGAAAAATTAGCTGCCCAATATGGGATCCGTGTGGCGATCCATAATCACGGAGGTTGGCACTGGCTTGGGTGCGTTCAGATGCTTGAACAGATATTCGCCACGACCAACGATCAAATTGGTCTTTGTTTGGATACAGCATGGGCGATGGATTCTGGCGAAGACCCTATCCAGATGATCCAAAAATTTTCGAAACGTTTATATGGCATTCATATCAAAGATTTTGTCTTTGATCGCGCGAGAAAACCCAAAGACGTGGTAGTTGGAACAGGCAATCTGGATCTTAAAAAATTAGATGAAACCTTGAAACAAGTGAATTTTAATGGTTATACCATTCTCGAATATGAAGGGGACGTGTCGAATCCTATCCCCGCATTGGCGCAATGCATTGAAGCGCTCCGAAAAATTTCTTAAACATTTAAATATTTCTCTACTCCTATGAATATCCGACAGATTGTGGTTGTCAGAAAACAGCAGGTTGAACTTCAAACAGCCATTCTTGATGAATCTTCTTTGCGTCCGGATGATGTGCTCATTCAAACAGAATGCACATTCATCAGCGCAGGAACTGAGTTGTCCATCTACACTGAAATGGATCCTAGTGTTCATGTGAAGGGAAGCTGGTGTTCCTACCCATGGAAATCGGGTTATGCGAATGTCGGAATCGTTCTTGCTTGTGGAGCCAATGTAAAACATTTCAAGTCTGGAGATCGGGTCTTTAGTTTTGGTCCCCATGCTTCGGCACATATCTCTAGCACAAAAGATTTGATCGCGATTATCCCGCCTGGATTGTCTTCAGAATATGCAGCCGCGGGTCGAATGGCTCATGTGGCCATGACCTCATTGGATGTTGCAAAGCCGTCTTATCACCGTTGGGTGGCCATCTTTGGACTGGGGATGGTGGGAAATCTCGCGGCACAAATGTTTCAACTGACAGGAGCCAATGTCATAGGAATTGATCCTGCGGAACATCGCCGAAAACTGGCGAAAGAATGTGGCATTCCTCATACCATCGGAGGAAATGACCAAGAGCTTGTTCAACAGATTAAAGAAATTACCAAAGGACAGATGGTATCCGTTGCTGTCGATGCCGTGGGACACAGTCAAGTCGCTTTAAACTGCCTAAAAATCACAGCCAATTTTGGTGACGTGATTGTCTTGGGCACACCAAGAACTCGTGTTTCCGGAGATCTCACAGAAGTTTTTGCGGCAGCCCATCTCCGGTGGGTCACCATTAAGGGAGCTCTAGAA
>CAYVFJ010000045.1:0-2934 GCA_964450905.1 uncultured Verrucomicrobiota bacterium | reverse complement strand
GTGATCACGGTCAGATGAGGATCTTCGATCGAAATGGATACTGAAATTAGATTATCTTTTCGACCATCAATCTTTTTATAAACCCAAAATTTATTTTTGGATTCCTTAGCTTTAACATCACCCGTTTCAATCACCTCTAAAACGGTGATTTGATCCAAGCTCCTTAGCTCCATCTGTAAAAGCGCGTGTTCCGTAAATACAACCTCGTAAGACGACTTTTGGAACCGAGCTTTCATCAAATATAGCTTACCTTTAATGCCGTATTTTGTCAAATTTAAATATGACATTAAATGACAATATCATTTAACCTTCGTTTATCTTCGACAAGCAGCGTTCGTACAACCTGATGATTAGAAATGCGCTATTTCTGGGGCTCCCACGTCGGCTGGAGCGTAAAGCCCCAGCCTCACTTTCGTGGAATGCAATTCAGCAAATTTAATAAGATTTGAATAGATCAATCTTCGCTGTTCCGGCGGAGTTTTTTCAAGATTCTGAATCGTGCGTTTGATTTTAAACATTAATCCATCCCGATTTACAGTTTGGGTGTTCAGTTTCAAGGGTTTTCATCTTCGCTTGCAAGCCCGGAATCTCACTCTGATTGCCCTTGGCATAGATCGTAAGCCAGTGATCGAGTACACTCTCGTCATTGATAATGGATTTAAGTGATTTTAACATCACTTCCTCGATTCGATCTGCTCGAACATTCTCCATCCGGCAGCGCTTTAAATGAGTGACTCCATCACTATTGAGTTGGCATGGATGCCCATAGTAAAAATATTTTCCACCCAAGTTTTTCCCGCACTCTCCGCATACAAGCATTTCAGTCAGAGGAAAAGAATGATTCTTCCACTCATCAGGCTTGTACTTGTTTTTGTTGAGAGCAAGACGCGCCTGAACTCGATTAAATAGCTCAAGTTCAATCAATGGCTTCCAACTTGCCGGAACCAATTGGCGCTTTTTATTGTGACTCACGCCAATCTCACGAATCCCGATATAAGATTGATTGGTTAAAATGCGCTGTAGACTCATCACCGTAATATGCCGAGCACCTTTCTCAATTCCATGCTTGTTCGTGTAGCGTTTTGAAAAGATTCCTCGACGAGAAAGCTCAATGCAGGTTTTCCGAACCGAGCCCACCTCTAAAAACAGCTCAAAGATTTCTTTCAACTGTTTACTCTCGGTTGGATGAGGAATGAGTTCACCTTTCTTTAAAGGGTTTCGATCAAAAGCGAAAGGTACGCTTCCTCCGTTCCACAAACCCCTCTTGGCGCGACTCTCCCAATTCGCAGAAATTCTTTCTGCTGTTTGTTTGCGTTCGTACTGAGCAAAATTGATGAGATTTAAAATCATCATTTCACCCGCAGCGGTAGTCGTATCAAATTGCTCGCGCAATGTGACGAGACTGGTTCCATGCTTTTTAAACAGTGTCCAGAGTTCACAGAAATCATGAATCGAACGCGATAGCCTAGATAGTTCGGTTGAAAGAATTAAATTCACTCGCCCTGATCTGATGTCTGAGAGTAGCCGCTGAAACTCTGGCCGCTTCATGTCTTTGGCCGATAAGCCTTCGTCACAATAAAAATCAACCACGATTCCCCATTGATCACGGTTCCGGTTTTGATTCTCAACATATTCAATCAGCCTTTGACGTTGGGACACAAGCGACCCATCTTGCAATCGTGCCTGCTCTTCTGTGGAAACTCTTAAATAAATTCCTACCCTTTTCATGCTACCGCCTTTTCTGAACCAGTTGTGACTAGTTCATTTTCTAATTTTGTATTCTCTTCGTCAATTTTTAGTAATTGTTCAATTAAAGCCCTGATTTGCCTCTCATAGATTTCACTTGGTATCTCGCATCGCTGGATTTCTACTTCATCCATACGTTTTGACTCCCTGTTTTATTTTTAGTTATTATTGATCCTCATAGACCGCCGCTCCCGCATATTTTTTTACTTACTCTCTCTCGACCACTTCCCATCGTAGAGGGGGAGTGGTCGAGAGAAACAGAGGAAGCTTTTTAAATGTGCGGGAGCGGCGGCAATGCCTTGATTTGATTTTAGATTTTTATGCAGCCTTATTGCCTAGTCCAGCATCGTTTTTCCTGCCTATGTCCTGATCAGTTGAAGGTTTTTGATTTTCGTTAAGGTGAGGCAGGTTAAATCGATCGGAAAGCTTCATCCATTTGCCACCGCTGGCGGAATACACCATCAGTGTTTCTGGATTCTTATCCACTTCTCCGATTACAGAAAATAACAAAGCTTGAGAACGATTTTGCCCCTTGAGTTTCCGCCATTCACTATTGATGGTGTTTGCAATGCCCTTGGTTTTAACAAAGTACCAAACATATTGAATGGATTGATTCTGAAGATAGTGCCTCATGATTCTACGGTAGCGCGCATGGTTCTTGGGATGGAGTTCGATCTCCATTGCAATCACCGAGGAGCTATCATGGCCCTTTGGGGTAGCCGTAAAAATACCATCAGGCACCTGCATGAATTCCTTTTCTTTTTCACCGATCTTCCAATTGATTCGCTTCTTCATCTCCATTTCGCCCGTGAAATCTTGGCATAGACCGACCTTCTCAAGGGCAATTCGAACCTCACTCACGGTCACATCATGAAAGGTGGTATTGCGATTGGTGAAACGGCCTGGGGGTTCTACCTCTAGGATTTTTGCTCCAGCAGCCCCCAAGCTCCATGCACTTTGATGATTCGGAAGAGCATCGATTCTAAGAATCAATTTCTCTTTTTCTAAAATCCGAAGTCTCCTCATCAGCGTGGTGTGGTGCAAATCTTTGAAAAATAATTCTCCGATTTGCCTTGTCGAAAGGAGTCCGTATTTTAAAACGGCGCTCAATAGTTCTTTATCTCTGGTTTGTAGTTTCATGATCTATTCCCTCTTAAAATATCCCCGATGGCTTTTTCTTTCAGCTCT
>CAYVFJ010000044.1:0-6786 GCA_964450905.1 uncultured Verrucomicrobiota bacterium | reverse complement strand
CTCATCCAACCATACAAGTCAAATGAACATTCATTTGTAAAAAAACTGGATTGGATGTATACTATCTTAAATTGGAATTGATCTACAAATCCAGAACCTGTTTAGTTCAAATCACTTATCACTGTTTTAACCAAATGGATTCACATCTTGTTCATCATGAAGAAGAGTCGTCTGTTTATAAATGATTGTTCGTCTTATGGAATCTTCATCACTTAAAGCTCATCCTGCATCTCCAATAAGAACCTTACTGGTTGAAAATTGTCCTGAGGACGCAAAATGGATCGAAAGAATCCTCACAGAATCTTCCGAAATCCATGTGAACCTGACTCATGTGAATGATTTCGATCAGGCTCTAAAAAAAGTGGAGGAACATGAATACGATCTGATTCTCCTTGATCTCTCACTTCCTTCACAAGGTGAAGTCGAAGTTTTTACAAGGATGCGCTTCGCAAATCCCGCAGTCCCGATTCTTGTCTTGATTGACCAAAAAAATGAGAAATTAGCTGTCCTCATGTTGCAAGAAGGGGCCCAGGATTATCTCATCAAAAGGGAAGGCGATGCTCATTTGTGGATACGCAGTATTCGATTTGCAATGGAACGTCAGAATCTCGAAAATCAACTTCGTCAGTCTCAAAAGATAGAATCTCTCGGATTACTTGCAGGCGGCATTGCGCATGATTTCAATAATCTATTAACAGTAAGTCTAGGGTATACCAGTTTAATTCTTAATAAATTGCCTAAAAAAGATCCTCTCCAATCTAAAATTGAAACGATCCATAGTGTAAGCGTCAGAGCTGCTCAGCTTACCAAACAACTCCTTACCTTTAGTCGGCGGCAGGTCATTCATTCTCAAGTGGTTGATCTGAATCAACATATGCGTGAGCTTACGGAAATGATTCAACGTCTTCTTGGTGAGAATCGTGAATTAGTGATGCATCTGGCTCTAAATGAATTACGGATCAAAGTTGATCCTCACACCCTAGATCAAGCTATCATTAATATGGTTTTAAATGCCAGAGATGCCATGTCCCATGGCGGAAAACTCACCATAGAAACTTCTGAAGTCGAACTTGATTTAGAATATACCTCGCAACATCCTGGTGTCACCCAGGGAATTTATGTGGTCTTGAGTATATCCGATACGGGTCACGGAATGAGTCCTTATATTCAAAAACGCCTTTTTGAACCCTTTTTTACCACCAAAAACAATGGCAAAGGAACAGGCCTCGGACTTTCAACAGCCTATGGAATCGTCAAACAATATAGAGGACATATTCATGTGACCAGTCAGTTTGGTAAAGGTTCTACCTTTAAAATCTATTTGCCAAAAGTGACAGTTCCTTTAAGCGCGGATACGATCGGTAAATCCACAAAAGACTCTTTACACGGGAGCGGAACGATTCTCGTTGTAGAAGATCAAGATGGCATACGAAAGCTTTTACACGAAATGCTTACCGACCAAGGATACACCGTTTACCAAGCAAGCAACGGCGAGGAAGCTCTCGAACTTTTTAAAAACGGAAAGATTTCGTTGGACCTTTTGTTCACGGACGTGGTGATGCCAAAAATGGGGGGGATCGAGCTGGCCGGACATCTTAAAAAACAAATCCTTCAACTGAAAGTGCTCTTTACTTCCGGATACGCTCAAGATACGGAATTTCAGCAGAAAGTGATCGAATGTCATCAGAAATTTATCCCAAAACCTTACGATCTTTTTGATCTTCTCAAGAAAATACGCCAAATTTTAGCTGAAAAAACTTAAGCAAAAAAGCGCGTAAAAGATGTCAGAGAACTTCTTTCATCGAAGGTTCATCTCTCCTTTGAGCCACCCAGCCAGTTCCCCCCCATAAAGGCGATGTCCTTCAGCATTAAAATGTCCGTCCCCAGGAATATACAAAGCTTGGCTATGGGTGGATGCTAAAAATAACGAGGCGCCAAAATAAGGAATATGATTTTTATCAGCAAAACGAGGTAAGATATCATGAAGCCGATCAGGCGTCGTAAAATCTCCTAAGTCAGGAATATAAGTTAAATAAATTCGCACGCCATCCCCCTGAGCTTCATTCTTTAAACTTTCCAAATAGCCCATCGTATTCTTCCATAATTTTGGAAAAGACTCTTGGGACGGCATTTCTAAAATGCGCTTTCTAAAATCTGGATCCACAGTCAACCATACAGCCATGTGCGGATAAAGACGGCTGTGCCGACATAAATACCATTGCCATTTATCTCTGCGTTTTTCCCATTTTGTCTGTGGCATGCGCGGAGTATGACGAAAATATCGTTCATAATCAAAATGCCGAGGGATATGATTCTCATCAAAGGTCACGTAGGGAAGAAGAGATTCATCTTCCGTTAAATCATTTTTATAAAGACAAACGAGAACGACATCGGGATGATATTTACGCGCGATCTGATCGTAAAGAGCCAGATATCTCAGGGGCGAACGATTGGCTAATCCAAAATTGAAAACCTCCACTGATGAACCGAGTTCATTTTCCAAAATTCTTGGAAAAGCAACTTCACGCGGTCCCATCCAACCTTCGGTAAATGAATCTCCCAGAATGGCGATACGAACTTTGTTTGGATTTTTTATAGGATTAAAATCTTGATCCCTAAATCCTTCGTTATTCATGCGTTCCGATATTTTCCCGTCACAGACCCATTCTGAAAAAGGTCGTCTCTGGAGAAATGGATTATAATTTGGATTTTTAAGGTCGGTTCCAGCGTCCATCTGCAAATCAGGAGCACGCATCCTCAGTAAATTAATTTGAGATTTTGGATAGGGCAGTAAAATCCTTGTCAATCCCTCAGCAAGCAAGAGTCCTAGAGCCAATCCTCCGATTGTTAATCCAATTAATTTTAATAATCTCATCTAAAAGAATCTTTTTTCTTCATTCTTTAATATAAACCGGTGTTCCTATTCGAAGCATCTTGGCCAATCGTTTTGCATCCCAATTCGTCAAACGAAAACAACCATGACTTTCTGTTTTTCCAATATCTTCAGGCCAAGGAGTTCCATGAATACCGTAACCTTTCAAATTGAGACCTATCCACATTTCTCCCACTGGATTATTCGGTCCTGGAGAAATAACCAACTTAGATTGAGTCGTAGCTGTTTCAGGAATTTCTGTAAAGAGAGCTGGATCAAAAAGGTAATCGGGATTTGAGACAAGCACATGAACCTCCAGTTTCCCAAGCGGACGTTTTTCCTTCCTCATGGCGATCGAACAAGGATAGGACGCAATCACCTGATCTCGTTCATCATAAACCAGAACAATTTTATCAGATAAACTTAACTCCAGATGATCTGCAGGAGGCAATCGTTTGGGCGATAAAACTGGAATTTTAAGGCAATCTCCTTCCTTAAGTTTGGTCCAATCCTGAATGTTCGGATTAAGAAATTGTAGAAATTCTTCTGTCACATGAAATTTTTCCGCAAGCTTTTCAAGGAGAGTTTCGTAACTAAGACTTGCCAATTTTGAGCGAGCCAGCCAACTCTTAGGTAAAGGCGCAAGATCCATTAAAAAGTTTGGTGGCATATTCCATTCAGCCCAAGATTCTGAAGATAAATCAAGCGATTGTTGAGATTGCTCCAGCCATTTCAGAGCTTGATCGGTTTTAGGTCCCTTCCGGCCGTCGATACAACCCGGAGAGAATCCCTCACGATCAAGAGCCATCTGTAGGACAGCTATTTTGAGCCGATCATTCCATGGAGATTTTGATGTCTTTTGGGAAGGCGTTTCTGCCCATAACTGGATGGCATAAAAATAAATCATACAAAATAAGAAGCGCACAAGAAATAGGATACACCAAATAAAACGGAGAAAAAAACAAAATGATGAAGAGAAAATTCTGAATCTCAGCTTTGGGTCATCAGATGACGAGAACGAATATATTTCAAAATAAGATCCGCATTGTCTTGGGGATTGCCAGACGAGGTGTCGATTTGAATGGCGTCTTCGGCTATTTTGAGAGGAGCCACCGTTCGGGTGCTGTCTTTGAAATCGCGTTCCGCAAGGGCTTGTCCCACTTGTTGAAGCGGAACTGTTTCTCCAAGAGCTTTTTGGTCCGCAGCTCGCCGACGCGCACGAACTTCGGGGTCCGCGTCTAGGTAAAATTTAAAGGGCGTTTCTGGAAAAATAATCGTTCCTATATCTCTTCCTTCAACAACTAAATTGCCATATCGTCTAAGGTCGCGTTGTTTTTGAACAAGAAACTCTCGCACTTGCGGAATGGCAGAAATGATAGAAACCCATTCTTCTACCCGTGAACTACGGATAGCAAGGCCAGGATTCATTCCATCCAGTTGATTGCGCAATTGGAATAATCCATTTTCACTTTCTACAAAATCACATTCAAACTCGATGGATTTCAACCAAGACACGACTGCTTGGAGTTGGTGGGGGTCAATCCCATCCTTCAACGCTTTCCAAGCCAATCCGCGATACATCGAACCTGTGTCGACATAGAAATAGTTCAATGCTTCCGCGATCAGTTTGGAAATCGTGCTTTTGCCGGAAGCCGAAGGACCATCAATCGCGATAATGATGGAGGAGTTCACTTTTGCTTGGGATGTTCTGTTAAAAGAGCTGCTCGCCGTGATTCCAGTTCTTTGAGTTTGGCATCTAATTTGTTCATGCGCACTTTTAAACGGTTCGCTTCAGAGACATGGTTTTTATAAAAATTCCCAGCTTCTTGTCGTTGCTGATCGGTTTCACGTAAAGCAGCTTCAATGGAAATCAGTTCTTGTTCCCATGCCGGTTTAGACTCGAGATCCTTAGTCTCCGGAGCCTCACTTAAAGTCACCAGACGCGGTTCTTGAATATCTTGAGACTCTTGAAGTTTTTGTAGTTTTTGTGGTTCTTGTTGAGGAACAACAATAGATCCGCCGCACGAGGGACAGTTCAAGGTCTGACCTGATGCTACATAACCCGAGGCCACCCGATCTATCACCAAATCTTTATGACACGATGGACAAGTTAGAACAATATTATGCGACTCAATCTTAGGCGGTTCAATCTTAGGCGACTCAACCTTAGGCTGCTCAATCTTAGGCGGTTCAATCTTAGGCGGTTCAATCTTAGCCGGATCAACCTTAGGTTGAGCAGCCAATTGAAGATGGGGGAGACGAAGTTTACGAGGGTCACCCATAGTTTCTAACTTTCAATTGCCAAGTCCAGGTTCATACTTCTAATTCCAGACCTTCTTGTGCCAGCATGATTCTTTGAGGGTCGATGTTTAACTGACGAGCGGCTGTTCGCGCCGCAAACAACATCTCATCCAATGCCTGATCAGTTCGAAGAGGATCATGATGGGTTAACACCATGCGTTCTACATGCCCCTCTTTCATCCAACGAAGACAATGATCCCAAGAAGAATGTCCCCAATTACGTTTGGAAGTGCGATATTCTTCAGGGGTATATTGACAGTCGATCACCAGAAGATGCGCTCCACCAATAAAACTTAAAAAACGTCTCTCTGCCTCAGGGATTGTTTTCTTGTCGTGAGAGAGATTTTGATAAGGTTCATGATCTCCCGTATAAACCATCGTGCGCCCGTGTTCCGTAAATCGATATCCCAAAGTAAGGATATGATGATTAGAAAATTGAGTTTGAACTTCAATATGTTCGCCCATCTGTAGTTTTGTTTCAGCAATCGATTGATAATTTATCTGAGCAGCCAATTGTTCGTTGGATATGGGAAAATACTCAAATTTCATCTGTAAATCAAAAATGTCCTGTAAAGATTTTCCATTCGTATGCACAGGACCTTTAATGTGAATCTGAGCTCCAGGAACATAGCAAGGAGTGAAAAAGGGGAACCCATGGATATGATCCCAGTGGGTGTGTGAAATGAGGAGATGAATCGGAGGAAGAGATTTGGAACGTTCCACGAGATCCAATCCAGCAAGACGCAATCCTGTTCCTCCCTCTAGAATAATGATGTCTTCACTTGTCCGGCTACACACTTCCAAACAGGAAGTATTCCCTCCATAACGAATGGTTGTTGAGCCTGGGACTGGAATAGAACCGCGCACACCCCAAAACTTAATTTTCATGAGAGCGCATTTTCAACCACTTTTCAGAAATTTAACAGCTTTTTCTATAACTGAATGGTTCCCAAAAATCTTTCAGTCTCTTTAAGGAAGCATCAAGAAAGTTGCGCTTGTAACTTTAGTCTATTACTGTATAATATCTCTAGAAGGTAAATATGGAAAATAGAATAAAACAGCTTGGAAAAAATCGGCTAGGGCCCCTTGAGCAAAGGATTCTGTCTTTTGCTCAGATTCAGCGCCAGGCTACAATTCATCTAGGTGAAAGTCAGTCATTTCTCGGTTTAAGCCGATCTCAAGAGTGTAAGCTCTTATCTCGTCTCACTAGGGGGGGGATGACGGTTCGACTCCGTCGGGGGGTTTATCTGATGCCACCACACCTACCTTTGGGTGGCATTTGGAACCCGAATATCTATCTTGTTCTTCGGGAATTAATGAAATCCTATGCTGGCCGTTACCAGTTTTGTGGCATGATGGCTTTCAGTCGTTATGGTCTAACCGAACAGATTCCGAATCAATCCATCGTTTATAACAATTGTCTTTCTGGAAAACGTACCATCGGAGGTCAGGAATTTATGTTTATCAAGGTAACGGATATTCGCCTGGGTGGAACCGTAACTCTAACGACTCCTGATGGGGTTGAGTTCTATATGCCGACACTGGCACGCACACTCATGGACGCAGTTTATGACTGGTCACGTTTTGGCACATTACCGGTGGCTTATACCTGG
>CAYVFJ010000043.1:0-5541 GCA_964450905.1 uncultured Verrucomicrobiota bacterium | reverse complement strand
GCTTTGCGGATGAATCCTTTCAGCGGCAATCTACATCCGACCGAAGCCCACCTGTTCCTGCCGGCACCTGCCGACGCCGCGGCCGTCGCCTGTCTGCCGTGGCGGCACAGGCAGGAGGCAGGCAGGCTGCCCGGAATCACCGCGGGCGTCTTCCATTACAACTCTTACCTGCATGCGCTGGAACCCAGAGCCTTAGTGCCCGAAAGTTTGTGGCTGCAAATCAAACAGCATCTTCACTCAGATGGATTCCTCGTCGCCTTGACCAGCATCTTTTGGCGCGAAGCATGGAAATATGGGGAACGGGCTTTTCGCTACTGCCAGCATGACGTGGGACATGCTTTGGCGGCTCTCAGCTTCTCCGCCAATCTGCTCGGCTGGAAAGTCACATGGCTGAACGCGGTGTTAGACGAGGAGATTGCGCGGCTGTTGGGCTTCGATCAAACCCAGTGGCCGGAGTTCGAGTTGGAACATCCCGAGCTGCTGTGTTTCGTCCACCGCAGCGGGGAGCCGCAGATTCCGCGAGATTTGCCGCGCGAGATTCTATCGGAGTTTTCAGGACTGAAGTTCCACGGAACGCCGAATCAATTGAGCGCAGATCATGTAGATTGGGAGATCATTTCGCGCGTGGCAGAGGCGACGGCAAATGGAGTGCAGGCTTCCAGGCTGCCGCCCGACCTAGCTGGCAAAGTGTCCGCCTCACATTTTCAGACAGGTTCTGACGCGGCCCGTCCGTTTTACGCACCGACGGCAGAATCCGGAATCCCGGCCGCACAGATCATTCGCCAAAGAAGAAGTGCGGTGGCCTTCGATGGGTTCACCAGCATTACCAAAGACAAGTTTTGCGCCATGCTGGATAAAACGCTTCCGCGCGACACCTGCGCGCCTTTCGATCTCGGACTAACCGTGCCTTGCGTGCATCTGCTCTTGTTCGTCCACCGCGTCACGGGATTGGAGCCGGGCTTGTATTTCTTGCTGCGAGCGGAACGGGATTTGCCCGCCCTCCAACAAAAGTGCCATCGGCATTTTTTCTGGCGTCCGGTGGATGAAGCGCTTCCCTTGTACTTGCTCCAGGCTGGAGATTTTCAGGGCACCGCGACGTCGGTAAGCTGCGGGCAGTCCATTGCTGGCGACAGCGCCTTTGCTCTGGGCATGATCGCACGGTTTCGGGAGGAGATTCAGACGGCGCCCTATCGCTATCGCCATCTATTTTGGGAAACCGGCATGATCGGCCAAGTGCTTTACCTCGAGGCTGAAGCGCATGGCGTCCGGAGCACGGGAATCGGCTGCTTTTTCGACGACCCGGTGCACCAGCTCCTTGGTCTGAAAGATACCACGTTTCAGTCGTTGTATCACTTTACAACCGGGGGTCATGTAGAAGATCCCCGCCTCACGACGCTGCCGCCCTATGATTCGAGGGACCAGAAGAATGATTAACGACGAATTTCAACAGCGAATGATCGCACGCTCCAAAATTGGTTGCTTGAAGAAAAAACGTGGAAAGGGTATCGTTGAATATGGCTAAACGGAAGATTATGAGCGACCAATCAAAAGTTCCTCCAACACGGCGCGCCATTCTGATGATCTTGAAGCAGGAAGGGCCGAAGGACCCGGTCGCGCTGGCCTCTCGCCTTGGAATTTCATCCGTGGCAGTGCGACAGCACCTCTATACGTTGCGGAATGACCACATGGTCGCTTATGAGGAACAGCCGCGGCCGATGGGGCGGCCAGCCAAGATGTGGAGACTGACACCGGTTGCAGCCAGCTTCTTTCCAGATACGCATGCGGCTTTGACCCGCAATCTCCTTCAGGCCACCGAAAAGACTTTCGGGGCGGAAGGGTTGAGGCAAGTTGTATGCCAGTGTGCGCGCAGCCAGATCGAATCGTATCGCCAACGAGTTTCCAAAGACAGCTCGCTCCAATATCGACTGAAGATCCTCGCTTCGATTCGTAATGAGGAGGGATACATGGCAAAAATTCAACCTCAGAAGGACGGATCGTTCCTTTTGATCGAAAACCATTGCCCGGTTTCCGCCGCTGCAAATGCCTGCACTCAACTTTGCGATGCGGAATTGGAGGTGTTCCAAGCTGTTTTGGGAAAAGGCATCCTCGTGGAAAGACTTGAACATATAGTCGCCGGTGCTCGCCGCTGTGTTTACCGGGTCGCTTTGGATACCAAGGAAACTCCACCCCATCCTATAACCCGAGCTTCGGAAGCTGCCCAGAGTCTTCGCATACGCTCGCTCATCACAGGATAAAGAGATTTAAACTTGGTCTGTACCTCCATCATCGAACTCATAACATGAGTCAATCATAACTTTATCGGAGGAATTAAAACTCCCTTATCTCCTTGTAGGCGGACATGCCGTCGCTCTTTACGGAATTACTCGTTTAACACGAGATTTTGACATACTCATTCCGGATTCCCACACGGAGTCATGGGTGAAATTTCTGCAGGATTCATTTTGCTATAAATTATATCACTCCAGTCACGCTTTTTTACAATTGAAAATTGTTGAATCAAAAACCATAGAATCTAATTATCCTCCAGTTGATATCATGCTTGTAGGTCTAGATACTTGGAAGAAACTAATTGCAGATGCCAAAACCATGTCGTTCTCCCCAGAAACAATGATTCAACTGCCACACCCCATGCACCTAGTTGCCCTGAAATTGGCTGCTGTTGCTTCCCCTTATCGACGTCCGGATAATATGGACTGGTCGGATATTATCAATTTGATCCGCGAACAGAAATTGTCGCTGGATGATCCTGAATTTCGAAAAATTATTCTTCGTTATGGTAATGAGGAAATCTTGCAAAAATTAAAAAATGATTTAATCTGATCTTAAATGAGTCAGCCTCTTTACCACAAGAAAAACGGCGAACCTCTTGATTCCAGGTGGGAACTTGATATTCCGGTTCCTGATCATGTTTTGCCTGTTTCTCCGTCTCAAAATGTTCCTTGGGCACAATGGATGATGGAGATTGAACCTTGGATTGTCAGGTTCCGTGACAAGCCCCATCCAATACACACGGATCCCAACCGTTTCGTATTGGATTAAAACAGAACTCGATTTTTGAGTTTTAATTGTATTTCCAAACTCAAATTGGGAAGAGTTAGTCGCCTTAATTCAATAGAGTTCTCATCCAAATCATAGATGGCATAAGCCAACTTTTTAGTTCCATCACGAGGTTGTCCAACACTTCCAACATTAACCAAATACTTTTTGTCCGCTTCTACTTTAAACTTTGAGTAGATGCCTTCACGAATCCCGCTGTTGTAAGAAAAAATCGCCGGTTGGTGAATAAAAACTGATGGTCGGTGAGTATGTCCATAAAAGCAAAGGGGTGTGGCTTGATGCTTAAAATGTTCTGCCGCTGACAATTTATCCGTAACGTAGGACCATTTGTGCGGTTGATTCAACGTAGCGTGTACTATTGTAAAACCAGAAATCTCCCGAACATACGGCAAGTTACGCAACCATTTTCGATCTTCTTCGTTCAGTTGTTCGCGAGTCCAATAAATCGCATTAGCTGCCATGGGACGAAAATGAGTGGGTTTATCATTTGCCGACGCATATTCATCCTGATTTCCTTTTACACAAGGTATACCCATATCCCGAATGATATCTAAACATTCTTTGGGATGATCATTATTACCAACGATATCCCCCAAACAAACAATACCACTACACTTTTGAAGTTTTATGTCCTTTAAAACAATTTGCAGCGCTTTTAAGTTGGCATGGATATCTGCAATGATTGCATATTTCATCTCAATCTTTCACAATATGAGTTAAATCGTAATTCGAAAGAAATGTTTTTTACCGACTTTAAGAACGGTATCCGCTTTAAGATGAACTTCGACATGTGGATCCAAGATTTTTGCCCCATCCAATTCAACCCCGCCTTGTTGCAATAGTCTTTTTGCTTCACCTCGGCTCGAAATAGCGCCTGTCATCATGATGAGTTCCAATGCGTTGCATGAGGATTTATTTTTTAGTGAGAGTTCTGGAAGCTCAGCAGAGGATAAATCGCGTGCTGAAAATTTTTGTTCAAAATCATGACGCGCATTTTTAGCGGCTTCATTGCCTTGAAAACGTGCGGCCAATGCTTCGGCAAGTGATTTTTTGGCTTCCATCGGATGACCGAATTTTAGAACGGCAATTTCCTGATCGGATTTGCCAAGCAATAGCACATGCCATTTCCACATGAGTTCGTCGGGGATCGACATGGTTTTTCCGAAAATTTCAATTGCAGACTCGGATACGCCAATATAATTTCCGAGGCTCTTGCTCATTTTTTGAACGCCATCGGTTCCCTCTAAGATTGGCAAAAGCATGGCCACTTGAGGTTCTTGTCCCTGATCTTTTTGAAGATCGCGTCCGACCATGATATTGAAAAGTTGATCGGTGCCTCCCAATTCCACGTCGGCACGGATCATCACCGAATCCCAACCTTGCATGATGGGATAAAAAGTTTCGTGATGCCGAATATCTGAGCCCTCCTGAAGTCGTTCTCGAAAATCACGGCGTTGCATCATTTGAGAAATCGATACGGAACTGCTGAGTTTAACCACTTCTGCAAAGGTCATTTTGTTGAACCAATCTCCATTAAAAACGATTTCCAATCGTTGTTGATCGAGCACTTTAAATGCTTGTTCTTGATAAGTTTTGGCGTTCGCCATAATTTCTTCACAAGAAAGGGGAGGGCGTGTCGCAGAACGACCTGTCGGATCACCGATCATTGAGGTGAAATCACCAATGATGAGGACTCCGGTGTGTCCTAGATCTTGAAACTGACGCAGTTTAGAAAGGACTACGGTATGGCCGAGATGAAGATCTGGGGCTGTGGGATCTACTCCCAATTTAATTCGTAGAGGACGGTCAGTTTGGAGTTTGCGTTTTAGTTCTTCGTTGGAAATAACCTGGGTGGATCCGTGGATCAAAAGATCTAATTGTTCAGAAATAGATTTCATAAAGGAATGGGTAATGAGTGGAAGCAATTTGCTTTTATGATGACAGATTAAAAAATAGCCGGATGCGGTTAAGGATGCTCAAGACGCCACTGGCTTCCTGTTCTTTTGGGTTAGAAAGTTGGTTGTCTCTTTCAAGGGCAACTTTTCTTTGAATTTGATGTGCAGCAAGAGAGCGGCTTAACTGTTCCGCAAGATGCGGATTTTCCGACAGAATCGGCTGGAGACAGTCTTTGGTCATTTCGAAAGCTTCCACACGCGATTCGGCCGTAACGGTTGCGCTGCGTTTTTCTCCTGTAAGCATCGACATTTCACCAAAAAAATCGCTACACCCTAAAGTCAGGAGGGGGAGATAGGTTTCATCAGTTTTTTGAACTTTGACCTCAGCGGTTCCGCTCAGAATAATAAAGAGAGAATCACCTCGATCTCCTTGCTGAATGATCTTTTGACCAGAATAAAACTTTCGAATTTTACCTTTTTCCACGAGTTGCACAATGGCATGGTCTGTCAAGACTTCGAAGAGACAATTTTTACGCAGGTGCATGGCAACGGTTTCATTGGTTGAAGC
>CAYVFJ010000042.1:0-11112 GCA_964450905.1 uncultured Verrucomicrobiota bacterium | reverse complement strand
AACAATATAGATCACCCCCGAAATAACAGTGCAGATTCCCGCAGACCATAGTGGTGTTTGCCAATAGGTCTCGGGAATTTTTAATAAGACGAAACCCACGGTGATCATCTGTAAAACCGTAGCCACTTTTCCAATCCAATGAGGTTGGATATCAAAACCGCGGCCCATCATAAAAACCAAAGCGACACCTAGCACCACAAAAACATCTCGGCTTAACACGACGATAGGAAACCATAAGGGAAGCTGATCAAACGCATCGCCATGATTCCAACTCAGCAAGATCAACGCGCTCAACAAAAGCGCTTTATCGGCGATGGGATCAAGGATGCTGCCTAATCGTGTTTTTTGCTTAAATCGACGAGCAATAAAACCGTCCACCCCATCGGTGATCGCTGCGGTAATAAAAAAAATAACGGCTAATGAATGTTGCCACTCGATGGGGTTACCTTTTTTGACGCCCGCAGCATAGTAGACCACGGCTAAAACAAAGCATGGGATGAGGGCAATTCGACTCAGCGTAATAATATTGGCGAGGGTCACAAAAAATGAAACTGACTAGACTGCCTTTTCACCGCGCTCGTCTGTTCGGATACGGATCGATTCTTCTACATGCAATACAAACACTTTGCCATCGCCGATTTTCCCGGTATGAGCTGATTTAATAATGGTATTGACAGCTTCTTGGACTTGAGATTCTGGCAACACAATTTCGATTTTTATCTTAGGAAGAAAATCGACCGTGTACTCGCTCCCACGATAAATTTCGGTATGACCTTTCTGACGGCCAAACCCTTTGACTTCAGATATGGTCATTCCTTCCACACCCATTTCACCAAGAGCTTGTTTTACTTCATCCAGTTTGAACGGTTTAATGATGGCTTCAATTTTTTTCATAATAAATAATTCTGCAAATGAATGAGTTAAGAGTTATAAGCTTCTTCTCCGTGTTGTGATAAATCGAGTCCTTGAGTTTCTTGTTCTTCAGTTACTCGTAGACCAACAAGCGCATCCACAATTTTGAGAATGATAAAAGTGGCGATCCCTGCCAGGAGCCAGGTGAAGGCAACCGCTTTCAATTGATTCAAAAATTGATTCATCCCACCTACCAGCGAAACAGCCGCTCCCTGAACTTTATAGGTTGCAGCAATCGCTCCATTCACTTCTGCGCTCGCAAAAACTCCTGTGAGAAGCGCTCCAATGGTGCCACCGACTCCGTGAACTCCGAAGGCATCAAGTGAATCGTCATATCCAAAAAGATGTTTTAGTTTTGAAACAGCAAGATAACACACGAATCCTGCCAACAAACCGATGATAAGAGCGGAGGGCACATTGACAAATCCTGCCGCCGGAGTTACTGCCACTAATCCCGCAACCATCCCCGAAGCGGCTCCGAGCACGCTGGGTTTCCCTTTCAAACACCATTCCATTCCACACCAACTCAGAGCGGCGGCGGCAGTCGCAAAATGGGTTGCCGCAAAAGCGCTGCTTGCAAGGCTGCCGGCATTTAATGCGCTGCCAGCATTAAATCCAAACCAGCCCACCCAAAGTAATCCTGCTCCGATTAAGCTGAATACAACATGATGCGGCGGAACCATTTGTTTCGGATATCCCAGACGTTTTCCGAGCACGATCGCGCAGATCAACGCGGACACTCCTGAGCTAACATGAACCACCGTTCCTCCCGCAAAATCTAACGCGGGAATTTTGGCATCGAAGAACCAATTAAACAATCCCCCTTTACCCCACACCATGTGTGCCAAAGGAAAATAAACAAAGGTTGCCCAAAGAATGGTAAAAAGAACCATGGCGCTGAACTTGATCCTTTCGGCAAATGCCCCGCTGATGAGCGCGGGAGTGATGATGGCAAACATCAATTGAAACAACATAAATGTTTGGTGAGGGATCGTCCCGGCATAATCCGTGTTCGGCGCTGCGCCTACACCTTTCAACATAAAATATTGAGTAAAACTTCCAAAAAAACTGTTTCCTTCGCCAAAAGCCAGACTGTATCCGTAAATCACCCATAACACGGACATGAGCGCCATTAAAAACATGCTGTGCATGATCGTCGAAAGCACATTTTTTCGACGCACAAGACCGCCATAAAACAAGGCTAACCCAGGCGCTGTCATCATGAGAACTAATGCAGAACTCATCAGCATCCATGCGTTATCTCCGGTGCTGATGCTGAGCTTGGATGCACGCTCGGTCCCCGTGGATGGAGCGACGGAGTTGGCCACCGATTCGAGATCCGCCACGCGTTCTTCTAGATTAGGTTCGCGCGGTGAATCTGCAAACACACTTTGTTTTTCTAATCCTAAGCAAAGGAAAATAGAAAGGATGACGAGTACGAACGAGCGATTGTTTTTATGTTTCATAATTTTATGGTAACCATTCAGCTATAAACCACAAGCTGTAAGCTTTAAGTTCAAACCAGATGGTTTTGTTCTTATGGCTTAAGGCTTATAGCTTGTGCTGAATAGTTACGAATTTTTATAAAAGATCAAATAAAAAAACTTTTCTTTTTATGATCGTCTGCTTGTTTGTAGTGTGCCAACAAACTTTTGGCACAACTGACAGAAGGTTTCTTCAATCAAATTCATTCGTCGGCCTGCGAGACAGACCATCGCCCACTGACGTTTCAATGGTCGCTTTCCAATGGGACGCATACAAAGTGTTCCCTGTTTTAACTCTTCTTTAATCGTCCAGGGAACTAAGACACCGACTCCAAGGTTCAATTTCACAAGTTCCTTAATGGCTTCAATGCTAGCAATCTCCATGATCGTAAAAGGCGATATATGTTCAGAACGAAAGTATTCATCCACCAATTTGGCTGTGACACTTGATCGTTGGTAGAGAATGTAGGGTTGAGTCGGAATTTCATTGCGCGGGATTACTCGCACGGATGCCCATGAATGAGATGGAGCAAAAGTAAAAAACAATTCATCGCGGAAAAGTGGACGCACTTCCAATCCTGCTTGATGATCGGGGACTAGCACCAATGCAATGTCCACGCGATTTTGCTGAATGAACTTTACCATTTCTGGTGTATCACCAGATTCGATTTGAATGATCGCGGTGGCAAAAGATTTTTTTAATTTGCTAAGCACGGTCGGTAAAATGTACTGACAAACCGATGCCGAAGCTCCGATGCGCAAACGAGTTTGTCCCCATTTTCCGAGTCGTTTAAGCCCTTCGGCGGCGGCATCCAAGGCCGCTAACGGTTTTTGAATTTGTGAGAACAATTGTTCGCCAGCTTGATTGAGATGCACTTTTTTACCTACCCTGTCTAGAAGGCGACAACCAAGCTCTGTTTCTAAGGCTTTTAGTCCATGGCTAATAGCCGATGGCGTCAGATGAATCTCACGCGCGGCTGCCGCTAAACTTCCTCGTCTTGCAACCGCACAAAACATTCGCAATCGGTACGCATCCATGAGTCTAAATCACTAGTGAAAATTTTTCATGATATCAACGTAAATCTTTCGTTTTGTTCATGATCATTTTTATTGTTTAGTTTTCGTTTCATCGCCATTTCCTTCGATGCATGAAACAAAACTACCTTTCGAAAAGAACTTATTTCGGAGGGTCTAATGATGAAGCAACTCCGCCAGGCGTCTCTGAGGAGCAGTCTTTTTTGAAATCGGGACATTTTCCAACGCTTCTTGCCGCATTTTTGTATTTTGATGTGAGTTTCATGATTTGGGTGTTACTAGGCGCGCTCGGCAATCACCTAGCATCTGATTTCGGATTAAATCCCGCGCAAAAGGGATTGATGATTGCCATTCCCTTGCTTGGCGGTTCATTATTGAGATTAGTTCTTGGTTTCATGGCGGACTGGATGGGGGCACGAAGGACTAGTTTACTCGGTTTGGCTTTAACCATCGTGCCGCTCGTAGCAGGCTGGTTGTGGGCGGATTCGATTCAGGAAGTTTATTTTGTTGGCATGTTGCTAGGTGTAGCGGGAGCTAGCTTCGCAGTCGCGCTGCCGATGGCGAGTCGTTGGTATCCATTGCAACATCAAGGACTTGTGTTGGGCATTGCGGGGGCGGGCAATTCGGGCACATTATTTGCCACACTCTTTGCGCCTCGTCTAGCAGAACGATTTGGATGGCATACGGTATTTGGCTTAGCAATCATTCCATTGCTCATCGTGATGTCGATTGTATTCGGAATGGCCAAAGATGCTCCGCGGACATCAAAACCACCCACTGGCCATGATTACCTAACTTTGCTTAAAGAAAGAGATTCTTGGCTGTTCTGTCTTTTTTACAGTGTGACGTTTGGCGGCTTCGTTGGGCTGGTCAGTTTTCTGCCCATTTTTCTCTACGACCAATACGGCGTGTCGAAGGTGCAAGCTGGGGATCTAACCACATTATGTGTGATTGCGGGCAGTTTTCTTCGTCCTGTAGGAGGACGATTGGCCGACAAACTAGGAGGGATTCGAATGTTAACCGTGTTATACGGTGTCGTGGCCTTAGTGGTATTAGCAACGGCACAATTTCCGCCTTTGAACTGGACCATTCTGTTATTATTTTTAACTCTTGGTTGTCTGGGAATGGGTAATGGAGCAGTGTTTCAATTGGTGCCGCAGAGATTTGGCAAAAGTGTAGGAGTGATGACAGGGATTATTGGAGCTGCGGGCGGCATCGGCGGATTTTTTTTACCAACGATTCTCGGTTATCTCAAACAAGTAACAGGATCGTACGCAAATGGTCTCGGTGTTTTTGCAGCCACATCGGTTTTTTCATTGGTCACTCTGCTTCTTGTGCAACGAAAATGGATCGGGCTTTGGTTTGAGGAAGGTGGGCGAGTTCGACAAACCGCGCCTGTATTTACTTCCGTCAAATTGGAAATAATCTAATGGAATCTACTGTCAAAACGATTTGTCCCTACTGTGGAGTAGGTTGTGGGCTCTTGGTGAAAGTTCGTGACGGCAAAATTGTCCAAGTAAAAGGAGATTCAGAGCATCCTGCCAACTGGGGCAGTCTTTGCACCAAAGGCGCAACCATCGACCAAATTGTTTGCACACCAAATCGTCTTACCCACGCTCAAATCCGCACCAGTAGATCCATGCCATTTGAGAAAGTAAATCTTGATGTCGCGCTGGCTCATGTCGCGGAAAAATTCAAAGGTGTCATTCGCAATCACGGACGAGATTCGGTGGCATTTTATATCTCCGGCCAACTCACTACCGAATCACAATATGTTTTCAACAAATTAGCTAAAGGGGCTATTGGAACTAATAATATCGATGCCAACTCTCGTCTTTGCATGGCAAGCGCTGTCAGCGCCTACAAAATGGCATTTGGATCAGATGCGCCTCCCACTTGTTACGATGATATTGAATCGACAGATTGCTTTTTGATTATTGGCGCAAACATGGCTGAGTGTCATCCCGTCCTCTGGCAACGGATCAAACGTCATGCCGCACGTCGATCCGCACGCTGTCGTATCATGGTTGTAGATCCACGTTGCACGCCGACAGCCGCGGAATCTCATCTGCATCTGGCAATCAAACCAGGCACAGATGTCGCACTCTTAAATGCCATGCTGCACGTCATGATTACCCAAGGTTGGATCAGCGAAAATTTTATCCACAAATATACGGAAGGATGGGAAGCGGTCTATCAGCAAGTAGAAGCTTGGTCTCCAGCGCGCGCCGCAAAAATCTGTGGAATTTCTGAGATGGAAATTCATCGAGCAGCTTTTTGGTTTGGACATTCATCTGAAACACTGAGTTTTTGGGCGATGGGCGCCAATCAGAGCAGTCAAGGTGTTGCCAAAAATCTTGCTATTATTAATTTACATTTGGCTACTGGTAAAGTGGGACGACCTGGCAGTGGCCCCTTTTCATTGACAGGACAACCCAACGCCATGGGTGGACGAGAGGTCGGGTACATGTGCAGTCTTCTTCCCGGCTTTCGTGAAGTGAGCAATCCTAAACACCGCAAAGAAATCGCTGCAATTTGGGGTGTCCCTCAAACCAGAATTCAATCCAAACCCGGTTTGGACGCCATCCAGATGTTTGAAACGATGAATGCAGGTCATGTAAAAGCATTATGGGTTATTGGTTGTAATCCTTTAGCAACCATGCCTCATTCCAGCCGAATAAAAAGTGCCCTCGAAAAAATGGATCTTCTCGTTGTTCAGGACTGTTATCATCCTACGGAAACGTCGGCCATGGCACACGTATTATTGCCGGCAGCGCTCAATCTAGAAATGGAAGGCACGATGACTAACTCGGAACGGCGAGTCAGTCTTTTGCAACCCTGTATTCAACCACCAGGCGAGGCACGTCCAGATTGGGAAATTGCTTGTCGATTTGCCGCGCTGATGGGATATGAAGAACAATTTTCTTATTCATCCGCCAGCGATATTTTCGAAGAACACAAAATGTGTTGTTCAGATGTTTACTCTCTTCAGATGGATGGCATCAGTTATCGCCGATTGAAACGACAACCGGTTCAATGGCCATGTCCTCATCCTTCGAGTCAGGGAATAGCACGACGTTACCGACAAAAAATCTTCGCCACGCCAAATGGCCGCGCTCATTTTCATGCAACACCATACTCCGAACCGGTGGATGTGCTCACCGAGAAATATCCATTAGCCCTGATGACTGGTCGCTTAGCGCACCAATGGCACACACGAACAAAAACATCTCATGTGGCCAAGCTAAACAAACTGAATCCTTCTCCTTTTGTAGCTGCACACCCAGATGACGCGCAGAAGCTTGGCATCTCAGATGGAACAGCCGTTCGGCTCGTTTCACGTCGTGGATACACTCGAAGCGTCTTAAAGGTTGATCGGTCGATTCTTTCGGGCACAGTTTTTATGCCCTTTCATTGGGGACAATCCGCTGGCGCAAATGTTTGTGTGAATGCTGTGACACATGGAGAAGCGGATCCTATCTCTCATCAGCCAGAGTTGAAATATAGCGCGGTACGTTTGGAGGTGGATCATTAGTATGAATTCCACAGAAAACACTGCTTCTCAATCCTCATCAGAAGGCTTTACGGAAGAGCAAAAGGGCTATCTCAAAGGATATGTCCATGGCCTTCAAGCTAGTGTTCAGATCGTTCCACAATCCCAAAAACCTGTTTCTTTTAGCGACGTGGAACCCGACCCGGTTCAAGGCATCAAGCGATATTCTGGCCATGGTCATGGTAAATTAATTTTTGAGGAACAGATCAAGCAAGAAAAACATCCGCTCGATTCATGGGAACTTCTTGTAGAACACGCGCGTGAAAATAAAAAACCGGAAAGAGAAAATGTATTTCGCTTTAAGTGGCATGGGTTATTTCACTTAACTCCTAACGCGGACGGTTTCATGGCGCGAATCCGAATCCCAGCAGGTCAACTCCGGAGTTTTCAATTGCGAGAAATCGCACGGATATCTCAAGAATTAGCAAGTGGTTTTGGAGATATCACCACTCGTGCTAATGTTCAAATTCGTGTCTTTCAACCAAAAGACGCTCCCGAGGCGCTGCGACGCTTGCAAAATGTCGGTCTTTTTACAAGAGGCGCTGGGGCTGATAACATTCGTAATATCACCTGTAATCCTACTGCTGGTCTCGATCCTCATGAGTGGTTGGATGCGAGTTCCTATGCTCATGGATTGGCACAAATGATTTTGAACAGTCGGGAATTTTACGATCTCCCACGTAAATTCAATGTCGCCTTTGATGGAGGTGGAATGATCGGTGTCGTGGAGGATACCAATGACATTGGTATGCGTGTCTGCAGTGTCCGTGAGCCACAGTCCGATGGATCGTACGCTGAGCAACTCATGTTTCGTGTTGCGCTGGGAGGAATCACGGGACACAAAACTTTTGCAAAAAGTTTGGGTGTTTTAATTTCACCATCCGAAGTTGTTCGCGCATGCGCAGCAATGATTCGGGTTTTTATTGAATACGGAAATCGGACGGATCGAAAAAAGGCCAGACTTAAGTATCTATTGGAAGAGAAAGGATTCGATTGGTTTCGGGACGAAACCGAAAAATTGTTTGGCGACAAATTTCGACGTGAAGAAGGCGCTCTTATAACCCATCCACCTCATCCTCCGCTCCATTCCCACCTTGGCATCCATCCACAAAAACAATCAGAAAAATTTTATGTGGGGGTTTTAATTCCTGTAGGTCGGATGACATCCGAACAGATGTTCAAACTAGCGGATTTAGCAGATCGATATGGTTCTAGTGAATTACGCACAACCGTTTGGCAAAATCTTCTCCTTCCAAATGTGACTGCAAGCGATCTTGAAGTGGTGAAACATGAATTGATAACCATGGGATTTCACTGGCAGACATCCAATTTACGAGGAGGACTCATTGCTTGTACAGGTAATTCCTATTGCAAATACGCGGCTTCAAACACCAAAAGCCATGCGCTCGAGCTGATCAAACATCTCGAAGCAAAACTTCATCTCAATCACCCCATCAACATTCATCTTACCGGTTGTCCTCATTCTTGCGCTCAACATTACATTGGTGATATTGGCTTGTTGGGAACCGTTGCCAAGGAGAATGGTCAACGTGTAGAAGGGTATCATGTTTTTGTGGGAGGTGGTTTTGGAGATCATCAAACACTGGGTCGACAAATTCTAAATGCCGTGCCCGAGTCACGAATTTCTCACGCAATCGAAGCGCTCCTTCGAGGCTACCTCGCTCAGTGTCAAAAAGGGGAACTCTTTCATGAATTTTGTGGACGAATATCGATCGAAGAACTCCAAAAACTTGTCATCAATGATCGTCTTGCAGTTGGCAGCGATGAACAAGCAGCCAGTATGCTCAAGCTCCGTTAAGAATAGTTATGGGTCATCTAGGAATTGATTTGATGGAAGAAATAGGTTAGTGGTCTCTTTCACAAATGCCTCGTGGTGTAACGGTAGCACAAGTGATTCTGGATCACTTTGTCATGGTTCGAATCCATGCGAGGCAGCCAATTTGCGATTGTCATTGTCATTCCAAAACGTTATCCAATGATGCGTGTTAAACTTTGAACTTTCAGGGGGCAATTTATTTGCTGGGATTCTTTTTAGCGGTATAGGAGTTGCCGCT
The DNA here is from genome assembly GCA_964450905.1 of uncultured Verrucomicrobiota bacterium. GTDB lineage: Bacteria > Verrucomicrobiota > Verrucomicrobiia > JABWAM01 > JABWAM01 > CAYVFJ01. The sequence goes on along the minus strand of CAYVFJ010000042.1, from coordinate 2,053 downwards.
TTTACCTACGGCAAAAAGCAAGGCAGCTTTAAAAAAATGGCTCTAGGCGGTTTATTGGTTTTTTATCCGATGCTGATTACCAATACAGCGACCATCTACGTAATCGGTATCGTCCTAACCATAAGTCTCTTCTTTTTTAGAGACTAATCCTCTTATCTTGTCAGTTAGAGAAATGTTCGCGCACGATACAGACGGCGACGCTGCGGGTGTTTTCGAGAATGAACTTGCGCACTTCCACCTCGACCTGTTTCAGTTTAAAGGTTTTCAATAAGGTTTGCGCGATATCTTCGGCAACTGTTTCAATAAGGGGACGTGGACGATGTTGAACCACTTCTATGATTCTACGATGAACTTCCGCATAATCCACAGACCTATTCAACTGTTCCGAACGTGCTGCATCACTTAAATCCAGATTTAATACTACCGAAACTTCAATCCGTTGTGGTCGAGACCTTTCTTCTTCAGAAATCCCTACGGAAGCCATGATTTGGATGCCGTCTAGTATGATTTTATCCGTCATGAACCTGTCATTAGAGAAGGCTCGCTTATGAAATACAAATCATTTTATTATTGTCTTCACTTTAAGATTCCAGATAATCAAACTCCATGTCCTCCTGCGTTTAGCATGTTTTATCTATGAAAAAGACTAAGTTAAGCGAAAAGAAAGTTAAAGATCTCGTGGAATATGCTCTCAAGCTGGGGATCAAACGTCCTAGCAGAACCCGCAAAGAAGATCTTATCTCAGAAATTATCGCGGCAGAAAAGGTTAAGAAGTTTTCAAGCCGCTCTAAAAAGATACCCATCGATTCAAAAAAAATATCGTTGAACAAAAAAAAGGTTTCTAACGGAAATTCGCTGACCAAAAAGATAAAGCCTTCACCCGCTGAAAAAAAACCGATTGTTTCCTCGGTTTTTCAACTTCCTTTTGAACATAAATTTGAAACTCCATCTCATCCTCAACCCGTTGGAGATTCTTCTCCTTACGAACATTTAGGTGAGTTGCCTGAATCTTATGGCACAGGCAAATTGTTTCTGATCGCGCGTGATCCCTACTGGCTTTATGCTTACTGGGATTATACCTGGCATCAACTCGAAGAAATGCGACGTCAGGCTCACCATGGAGAACTTAAATTAAGGGTTTATGAAGGCAAAGGTTTTCAAGGGAACCCTTGTCAAGAAATCACTCTGAATCCCGCTGCCAAAAATTGGTGCATCCAAGTGGATAAAGCTTCCACAGATTTTTGTGTTGAATTTGGCTATGACGATCAGAATAAACAATTTCATACAACCAGCTGTTCTGGTTCTACACGCACCCCATCTGATCGAGTGAGCGATCGGACGGATACTCGATTTGTTACCATCCCTTTTCATCTGAGTTTCCGTGAGCTATACGAAATGGTGAAAGCGCATTTTAAAGGGGAAGAAGAATTGGCAGACGTGCTCTATCGTCTTCAGATGGCGGGGTTCCCATTCCCATTTGATTATGAAAAAACTCCTCATCTAGGGCAGGATTTGGAAAACCTATTTGGAGAAGATTTACTTGTTCGTATACGTATGGGATCCGAGGTGATCTCTCAATGGTTCCGTCGACGTCTAATGGAAGAATCGAGCAGTTTTCTTTCCATGCCAAGATGATCCTAAAAATAATATTTTCTTTCATTCTCCGAGGGGATGTCATTTTGATTTTAGAAAGTGAGTTTAAGGATTTCAGATGGGGAGCATACGCCGCTAGTCCGCCTCAGGCGGATTTGGCGGCTCGCTGAACGTATTTCCGAGGGAAAAATCGGCGAGCGGCCGATTTTGGCACGTGAGTCGCGTGTTCCCCATCTCTTTTCAAAAAAATGATGAGATGGCTGTGACCGAAAATGTTAATTCTTTTCCATTGACGAAATAGGATCGATGTGTCACATTAGACACATAGACGATGAAATCCATTTCCATTCGTGAGTTGCATGAGGCAACAGGACGTTTTGTGCGTCAGGCAAAGGACGAAACTCTTCTGGTCACAGAACGAGGAACGGTGGTGGCTCAGCTTAAGGCTGTACGAGGTGTG
>CAYVFJ010000041.1:0-9238 GCA_964450905.1 uncultured Verrucomicrobiota bacterium | reverse complement strand
ATTCCGTTGGCAAAGCGCAGGACCAAAATATTTTGCACGGTTTCTTTTCCTAAATAGTGATCAATCCGATAAACTTCTTTTTCCTGGAAAATACTGCGCAAATGAGAATTTAACTTTTTAGCGGACTCTAAATCCGTGCCAAAAGGTTTTTCCACGACCACTCTTTGCCAACCTTTACCTTGTGAAAGCTGATTTTGTTTGAGTTGTGAAGTAATGATTTCGAAGAGACTGGGAGCGGTAGAAAGATAAAATAAACGATTCCCCTGAGTTCCCCGTTCGATATCCATTCTTTCAAGAAGCGTTTTGAGTTTGGAATAAGTTTCTGGATGATGAACATCTCCTTGGACAAAAAACAATCCTTCAGCGAGTGAATTCCAAACGGCTTCATTGATAGGACGATAACGAGAAAATTGATTCACCGATTGCTTCATCTCCTCACGAAATGATTCAAGGGTATAATCTCTTCGCAATACCCCAATGATCGCAAAGTAAGGCGGAATGAGTCCCTCGTGTGCCAGACTGTAAATAGCTGGCATCAGTTTGCGATGAGCAAGATCCCCGGAGGCGCCGAAAATCACGAAAACACAGGGTTGAGCAACTCGTTGACGGAAAAAACCTTCTCGCAGTGGATTCATTTTGCTAACAGTGAGAATTTAAAAATGAGAAATGAGAAAATGGGTTATCCATATTTCATAGCAATATTTAAAGCTTATGGCTTATGACCAGCCTAGTATACATCTCTTTGATAACGTTTTTCAGATTTCAGTTTTTGCACATAATCGGCTGTGTTTTCATCACTTAATCCACCTACATTTTTGATGATTTGATACAGAGCGTCATTCACATCTTTTGCCATTCGACTGGCGTCACCGCAGACATAAACATGAGCGCCTTCCTGTAACCAAGCATAAAAGCCTGCAGCTTTTTCTAACATTTGGTGTTGGACATATACTTTTTCTGCCTGATCACGAGAAAAAGCCAAATCCAATTTGGAAAGAATTCCTTCTTTAAGCATGGCTTCAAATTCTTCTTGATACAAGAAGTCCGTGGCACGATGTTGATCTCCAAAGAAAAGCCAATTTTTGCCTTTCGCTCCAGTGGCGCGTCGTTCCTCAAGAAAAGCACGAAAGGGCGCCACCCCTGTGCCTGGCCCAATCATAATGATCGGACGGTTTCCATCCGCAGGAAGACGAAAATTTTTGTTGTCGTGAACAAAAACTGGAATGTTCGATTTCATGGAAACGCTTTCCGCTAAAAAGGTCGAACAAACTCCTTTGCGTTTCCGTCCATGAGCCTCATAACGAACGATCGCAACGGTAAGATGAACGGCATTCGGATGGACTTTGATACTTGAGGCGATGGAATAAAGACGAGGAGAAAGTTTTTTGAGGAAACGAACAAATTCTTCTGGCGTGAACTTTACGGTTGGATATTCAAGAAACAAATCAATGATCTCACGACCCCAGAGATAATTTTTAAGAGCATCGCCAAGTTCAGGTGTGAACATCCGCTTTAAGTTAGGCGCATCTGCTCGGTCCGCAAAAATTTCAACAAGCGTTCGAGGTGGTTTAGCAATATCATAGTGAACCAAAAAAGCTTCGCGCAAAGAAGAAGTTCCTCTTTCAGGGAGTGGAACGATTTCATTGCCATGAAATCCAGCGGCTTTGAGGAGGTCGTCCACGTATTGAGAGCAATTGGTGGGACATATTCCGAGAGCATCACCCACTTCGTAGGTAAGGTCTGAGCCTTCAAGACTGATTTCAAAATGACGAGTATCTTTACCTGATCCATGGCCAGTGAGAATACGGTTAACGAGGAGGGGCGCTTTAAAAGGATTGTTTTTAGAATAGGCTTCTTCTTTAGAAGTTTTTTCCGCACCTCCATTTTGAAAAATGAAAGGAGGAGCCATTTGGCTGCTCCCAAATCTTCCCGTAAATAAACCTGCGAGATAACCATTGATCCAGGCTCGTTGTTCTAGATTAAACGGAGCGTCTTTTGGAACAGAAGGGAGTTGAAAAGGTTGCATCATTTTTCAAGAGGTTTTTGAGATGAGTACAAATCGTCTTGATTCTTATACCATTTTCAAATGAAAACAGGCAAAAACTAAACGATTAAATTTTTCTTCCAGGCACGAAGCTGGATTTCAACCTGACGCACTCCGGGCGCTCCCAAAAGCTGATTTCGAGACTGAAACATTCTATGAAGCTGAAGAATGCGCAAAGCATGGTCCCCAAGTTTTGGATGAATCTGATTCCATTCAATTTTGTTTAATGTATCCAATGTTTTTTTCTTTTCTTCAGTATAACGAACTGCTTTTCCTACTGCATGATGAGCTTGGCGGAATGGCACTCCTTGTCGGACCAAATGATCCACGAGTTCAGTGGTCAATAAATTGGGGTCAGATACAGCTCGGATACAGGCTTGGGAATTAAATTTTGTGACACGAATCATTCCAACAAAAACTGAAAGAGTAGAGCTGAGAGTGTCTGCGGAATCAAAAAGTGGTTCCTTATCCTCTTGTAAATCTCGATTGTAAGTCATCGGCAATCCTTTTAATAAAGTCAGGATCGTCACAAGATTGCCAATGAGTCGAGCCGCTTTCCCTCGACCAAGCTCTGCGACATCTGGATTTTTTTTCTGCGGCATCAGCGAGGAACCCGTGGTATGGCTCTCTCCAATGGTGATAAAGCCAAATTCTGAGCTAGACCATAAAATAAAATCTTCTGCAAGACGTGAGAGATGAATTCCCGTAAGAGAGGCTGCAAAAAGAAATTCAGCAATAAAATCGCGATCACTCACCGCATCCATGGAATTGGCGCTGGGAACACGAAACCCAAGAAGTTGAGCTGTCAAGTTCGGATCAATAGGCAAACTGGTTCCAGCAATAGCGCCCGATCCTAGAGGACAAACATCGGCACGTTGTTTGCAATCAGAAAAACGTCCCAAGTCACGCTGAAACATTTCCACATAAGCCAGAAGATGATGAGCCGCTAAAACTGGTTGAGCACGCTGCAAATGAGTATAGCCTGGGATGGGCAGAAAGTTTGAATTTTGAATTTTGAATTTTGAATTAGAAACAAGACGAGTTCGTTCGGCAAGATCAACCAGCGCTTGCTGTAAATTCTTGATTCTGAATTCTAAGTTTTTAATTTCATCTTTCACCCACAGACGTGTGTCGGTGACCGCTTGATCATTACGGCTTCGCGCCGTGTGAAGTTTTGCTGCGGCTGGCACGCGAGATGTGAGCACGGCCTCAATATTCATATAAACATCTTCCAATTCCTCTTTCCATCGAAATTTCTTTTGGTCGATTTCCTTTTCAATGCGTTTTAATCCGCGGACAATTTGATGACACTCACGTTGAGAGATGATTCTCGTTTTGGCGAGCATCGTGGCATGAGCAATCGATCCAGCAATATCTTGACGATACATTCGCCACTCAAAAGAAACGGACTCCGTATATCGGCGCACTTCAGCGCTTGGACCTTTTGTAAATCGTCCGCTGCGAGAGATGGATGGGGTTGTTTTCACAATCTATACCGATGCCGAGAAGATGGAGCCGAAGCAAGAAAAAGAAAATCTAAATATGTTCCAGACATTTTTTGATGCGTTTAAAGCTTCGATGGATATCGTTATCGAGACCCACGGATATTCGGATGAGACCATTTCCTAATCCCATTTTTTCTCTTTCTTCTTTTGGTATTTCTGATGAAGTGCTGCTGCCTGGTGGGCTGAAGAGCGTCTTAAAATAGCCAAGGCTCACTGCAAGATATCCCACCTTCTCTTCTTGCATCATCGTCATCAGTTTGTTTGCTTTCTCTTCTGTTTGAACGTCGAGAGTAAGAACGCCGCCGAAACCAAATCCGTGGTTCATGATTTGTTTCATGAGTTCATGCTGAGAATGGGTGGGCAATCCTGGATAAAAAACTTGATAGCCAAGTTTTTGAAATTGCTCGGCAAGATAGAGCGCGTTTGCACCGTGTTGTCGCATTCGTATGTGCAGACTATGCAGATTTTTTAAAATGCCCGCCGCGCGAGCGCTATCCAGAACAGGCCCCATCAACATGGAAACCCCACGATTAATATCCGTCAGTTGATGGATAAAATTGTTGTTTGCACAAATGCAGCCAGCCACGCAATCACTTGTGCCATTGATAAACTTGGTCATACTATGAATGACCACGTGAGCTCCCAAACGCAGGGGAGAAACAATCATGGGACTAAAAGTGTTGTCGATGACCAGTTGAACGCCATGTTTTTTTGCAATCATTGCTAAAGATGGAATATCCGCGATTTCCAATAAGGGATTACTTAAAGATTCACCATAAATAATTTTGGTATGAGGAGTGATTGTTTTTTCAATGCTTTGGATATCTCGAAGATCCACAAAATGCACTTGGATTCCGAAACGCGGCAGAAAATTTTTGAAAAAGGCATAAGTCCCCCCATAAATGGTATGTTCCGAAATAATTTCATCGCCACTTTTGCACATCTGAAGGATTGCACAAGCGATCGCAGCCATTCCAGACGACATAACATGAGCTGATTCACTATCTTCCATAGCCGCGAGAGCTCGTGAAAGATATCTGTCGGTTGGATTGAGATGTCTTGAATATAAAAAACATCCCTCAATCTCGTGTTTAAACAGCTCTTCCATTTTCTCCGCATTGAGGAAGGTATAAGTCGATGAATCCGTGATAGACGGGTTCACATCTCCAAACTCACCAAAAGCCAAAAAATCCTGAATTTTACTGCTTGGGTCGAACATAGAAGATGTGTCTTTCAATTAAAGTTTAAATCGTTATTCCTTTCTCAAGGCAAGCAATAACGACTTTTTGAATATGGAATGGATGGCTATTTTAATGCTTAAAAATCCACTTAAAAGGATCGCGCTCAAGATCAATAAAAGAGAAAGATAAGGGATCTCTGATCTGGATAGGAAAAGAGATGGAAAAAGAGCAATCACCGCAGGAAGGATTCCACAAATCATGCCGACGAAGAATAAAAATCCATATTCACTAAAAATAATCCAACTTAATGTCTTTTGCGAAAATCCAAGAGCTTGTAAAATCGCCATCTCATTTTGACGCTCCAATATATTTCGCAATAAAACAATTCCAAACCCTCCTGCTCCAAAAATAAATCCTAACCCACCTAAAACCTGAAAAATCGAAAGATAAGTGTTTTCAACCTGATTGAAATCAGTCAAACGATCGACCGTGGGTATTAAGTCTAATCCAACATCTTGCAGATTTTGAGATAACATTCGTTTAATCTCGGCAATATCTTTTTTTAGAGCATCGATCAGAAAGATTTGACACCCTGATTCGGACGGAAATCGCTCAAGAAAATTCGATTCAGAAATCATCAACCCTCCCTGGAGAATTGAGTTTTCAAGAATTCCCACTATTTGTAAGTTAAATTTCCTTCCCATTTCGTCCACATAAGGAATCAGATCGCCAACTGATTTGCCTAATGCCCAAACAATGGTCGCCTGATCCCCTATAGCTGGCACCATATTTTCGTCCACTTTTTGGTCCAGCAAAAGCCATGAATCTAGGAGGGGAAATGAGGTTGATCTTTTTATGAAAGTAAAAGCTCCGCGTTTTTGAAATTCTTCCGGTCGAATCCCAAACAAACGCGGCATTTGACTGCGATTTAAATTGAGACAACTGGCATCCTCTCCATGATGAAGCCGAAGATGGGTGATTTTGACATCGGACATTTCGCTTTCTGGTAAATTAAAAACATCTCTTCCCTCTGGGGCGTTTAAATCGATATACACCGGTAAGGTGGATTCACCAAACAAAGCAAATCCACCGGTGCCTGAAGAAGTTTTCTCAAAAGATGAAAGCGCATAATGACGGTTCGCGCTGACGGCAATCAAAATAAAAATCCCGCAGGCAAGAAGTCCTATCACCGTTAAACTGCGACTAGATTTTCGTGAGAGGTTCCGAATGCTGATGTTCCCCAAAGTGGGTGTTTTTTCTTTTACAAGACGTCCTAATATGACGAGTAAAGTTTGAGAGAAAGCGATTCCTGCAATTAAAAGAAACGTTCCAATCATAAAAAAATTTATGGCTAAATCCGTGCCACGATTCGATTCGTTTAAAGAACTCCAAAAGAAAACCCCTAACGCAGCGACGATCGATAAAAAACCTATCCAGAGACCTTTTCTGGATGTCGATTTCTTTTCTTTCGCGGAAGATGAATACAATTCATGAGGTGAAAATTGAGTGAAACGATGTGTCGCGCACCCAATTGCGATCATCGTTGTCAGCACGCTCGCTCCGATTCCTAAAATCAAAGTAACCGGTTGAACATGAAAAATAAGGTCAGAAGTTCCAACGGCATCGTGCCACAGAGTTCCTAATCCATAAAGAATCATCTTTGTATCAATCATCCCTCCAGAAGCGCCGAGGATAGATCCGATCACGGAGAGGATCGTTCCTTCCATCAAAAAAAGTCGTTTCACTTGACCTGGAAGAAATCCCATCGCAAGCAAAACCCCTATTTCTTCGGATCTTTGTTCCACTCCAAACGCAAAGAAAAGACCCACCAAAAGCACGGACGCAATGATTAAAAAGAAGCTGAACCCAAGAAAGAGATGCCCAAAATTAAAAGCTTGTTTGGCCGCAAGAAGAGCCTGTTCTCGAACGGGTTGAAAAGAGAGTCCGTAAGAAGCAGAAACAAAACTCTTTTTAATTTTTTCTTCAAGGTTGTTCTGAGTTTCATGATTCGACTGAAACCGAAAAGCTGTAAGATTGCCAAACCGATTATTCCATAGGCGTTGACCTGCATCGAGAGTGATAAAAGCCTTTGGAGTTCCTCGATATTTTTTCCAATAATCTTCATCTTTTTTTCGAATTCGATTCAGTTCAATGGGGAATCCGACCTCCCAGTCCCTGCAATTTTCAACATTTGATAGCCCAGGAAAGAGAGGCATGAATTCTCGATCTGCAGATATTCCATGAAGAGATACAGTGGTTTGTATTCGAAAAACGGCTGTTTTTTCTTCCAATCGATGTTTTGAGTTGAAGACGTAATAACTCAATTCGACCAGATCTCCGTGTTTGACATGTAAATCTTCTGCCAACCAGGAATTCACGATGATTTCGTCATCTTTGATTCTGATTTCGGATGTCGAAGAGCCATGGTCAATAAGTTTCCCTCCCCTTGTAGCCGCGGGCGTTGACTGCGGCTTTTTTAAATCACTCAAAAGTCTTTGATCAACGGCTGAAACCATGGAATAAGGTGTTTCACGAGAGCCCGAGCTGATTTGATTGACGAAATAAGTGAAAACACCCCTTCCTTCAGGAAAGTTTTTTTTCAGTATTTTCGTGATTAAAGGATTCAAAAAAACATGGTCCATGCGCAATTCAAAAACTTTCTGATCCTTCAATTCTCTTAGTTCCAATCCTAAATCATCCAGTTTCCAGGATTTTTCGAGAGCCTGATTGGCTTGTTCTAATGTGAATTTCATTCTCTCGGTTTGAAGAAAACGACCTACAAGCAAGACATTCGCCTGCTTTCCACATGGCATTTTATTTTGAAGCCATGACAAGTCTACATAAGCATTGAAGGGCGATCCTTGATTGGCCTCTAGACTAAAACGTCCAAATTCTGTGTCTGAAACGATTCTGGCTACTTTTAATCGGTAAGCGGTGGATAAACTTTCTGCTCTCGATATCCATATTTCAGGTGATACCTCACGATGCTTCTCAAATCTTAATAAAATCTCATCATTGATTTTGACGCCGAGATGGCTGGCAAGTTTCTTGTTTAAAACGATTTTCTCATGAGCAGGATGAATTTTTTCGTCTCCTGCAGGACTAAGCTGCCAAAAACGGTGATCGACACCTAAAATTTGAATTTGATTTGCGCGGAACCCTTGATCAACGGCCGTGACCATTCCTTGAAGCATAAGAACCGGAGCCGCAGTGTAGGTATGATCGCTTAAATTCGAAAAATCATCAGCCAATTTCGTTCGAAACAAACGACTGGGCGTTGACAAGGCAAACTCTATTTTTCCTATTCGTTGTAAAGCCAAGGATTCCAAGCTATATCGCATCGAATCTCCCACAAGAAGTGCGCCGATTAAAACGGAGCTACTCACCATCACGCCGAACAAAACAACCAACTGCGATCTCCAATAAAATTGAAGACTTCGTAAAATGAGAATCCAAACGTTCATAAAAACCATGTTATACTCAACGCGGCCATCATCTGCGCTTTTCTTGGGGAGCATACGTGGCTCGCGTGTCCCATTTTGGCGGCTCGCCAAGCGATCCCCTCCGAACGAAAAAAATGGGTGTCAATCCAGAATTTCGCATTTTGTTTTTATTGTTGTTTGTTCACAGGAATTTCGGAAGGTGATTGTAAGGAGCAACTCATAGATCGTCCTGAAGGAGATCTATCAGATTTTCCGGATGTGCCCTTTGTATAAACGCGCGTAAGAGCCATCTTTTTGTAGAAGCTCAGCGCCCTTCCCGTTTTCTACGACCTTTCCATTTTCAAGAACAAAAATCACATCGACTCCGTGGATCGTCATGATCCGATGAGTCACAATCATCGTGGTGCGATCTCGCATCAACTCTCGAAGGGTTTCCATGATCGCAGCTTCCGTTGTTGTATCTAATGAGGAAGTGGGTTCGTCCAAAAGCAAAATCGGCGCGTTCTTCAAAAAAGCTCTGGCAATCCCTATTCTTTGTCTTTGTCCCACGGATAATCGAACTCCGCGTTCGCCCACTTCGGTATCATATCCGTGAGGCAATGTGACGACAAAATCATGAATTTTTGCCGCACGCGCCGCATTTTCAATCTCCGATCGAGTTGCTCCCAATCGGCCATATTCAATATTACCGTAGATGGTACCCGCTAATAACATCGTATCTTGCAAAACCATGCCTATTTGTTCACGCAAAGATTTCTTCTGTAATTCACGTAAATCCATTCCATCCAATTTCACAACTCCACCCAAAGGATCATAAAAACGGGGGATTAAACTTAATAGGGTTGTTTTGCCAGCGCCCGTTGAACCTACAAAGGCAACGGTTTGAGCAGGTTGAATATGAAAGTTGATCTCTTTCAAAATGATTTGGGAATCTGTGTAGCCAAACGAAACCTTTTCAAAACTAATTTTCCCTTGCGTTTTGGCAACAAAAACGGCCGCGGGTTTATCACAAACATCTTCGGGAGTGTCTAATATTTCAAAAACCCGTTGAGCTCCCGCAGCAGC
>CAYVFJ010000040.1:0-5350 GCA_964450905.1 uncultured Verrucomicrobiota bacterium | reverse complement strand
TGTGATCGCGCCTGCTTACGATCTTTTTTTGTCTAACTGTAAAACGTCCGTTCAACATTATATTCAACGAGGCATTCAGCATGCGGCCTATTTGCCTCATGCAGCCTTTATAACGAAACATCGTCCAATCAAACTGACAGATCAGGAACTGATTCAATGGGGAAGTGAAGTTTGTTTTGTGGGAGATTGGGGGCCTGTGCGTCAGGGGATTCTTTCCATGCTTTCACAAAAAGTGGACCTCAAAATTTGGGGGCCATGGCGTAAACATTTAACTCGTAAGGATCGCTTGTGGAATCGAGTGGTGGACGGTTATTTTACAACAGAAGAGATGGTGCGCGCTTTTTGTGCAACCAAAATTGCCATCAACCTTCATGCTTGGTATGGATACTATAACAATGGCTTAAACCCGCGCGTTTTTGAGATTCCCGCTTGTGGAGCGCTTGAAATTTGTGATTGGAAGAAAGATTTACCACTCTTATTTCGTGAAAATGAAGAAATCATTACTTACCAGACAGGTTCCGAATTGGAGGACAAACTTCGTGAGTTATTGAATGATTCCGCTACACGACGACGGATTGCTCAAGCTGGTTTCAATCGTGTTCAATCAGAACATACGTATCAGCATCGAATGCAACAAATGCTGGAGATGTTGAAAAAGGGTTGACCAAGAATACAAACCTTATTCCTTAAGTTCTTTTTTTCTTCTCGAATAAGCTTGAGCGCGTTTTTTAAGTTCGTTAGCGATGGATAGATTTCCCTCCTTCAAGGCTCTTTCCAAGTGAATCCATCTTTCATATGAGGATTTTTTACAATCAACACATCATCATCAAAATTGAGAAATTCAAATTCGTGAACTTGCCAAAAGACAATGAGATTAATGAGAACGAGAAGGATGAAAATAGACGAGTTTGATGGAGAAGGAGCGTTTTTTTTCATGAAAAACCATTTACTCAAATCCGGAATAGAAATGCAACAACGAGGGCGAAGTGAAAAATCTGTGATTTTCTACTTTCTTTTGGATTTCGATCATTTACTCTGGTCGGCTATGGCTACAGAAAGTGATGGATGAGCGCTTATACAGAAAAAGCTTTGAAATTGTTGGATGACGCAGAAGGCCGGATTGCGTCTCACAAAGGGATTGTGGGGTTGGATGGATTTGTGGATCAAATTATCCGGGTAGTGGATAAACGTCAAAAAGATGGAACGGCTACTTATGTCGCTCAAATTTCTCAGTGGGCATCCCGAATTCAGGCGGCTTCTGGTAAGAGCACGAAATTTGATCTTTCAGTGCAACAGGTGAAGTTAGGAGGAAACGGCCCTATCATGGCGAATGCGTTGGCAAGTTTTGGTTTGCCACTTACCTGTATTGGTAACATGGGATATCCTAGTTTACATAGTGTCTTTGAACCAATGAAATCGGTATGTGAAGTGATCAGTGTGGCTGAGCCTAGTTATACGGATGCCCTTGAATTTGATGATGGCAAAATCATGCTCTCACGTCAGGAAGCTTCTGCAGAAATAACCTGGGAAAGGTTGAATCAGGTAATCGGGAAAGAAAATCTTTTTCAACTTTTGAATGAAGCAACCTTTATCGCGTTAGACAGTTGGACTGCGATTCCTCATATGTCGGATATTTGGAGAAAACTGCAAAAGGAGATTTGCCCTCGTTTATCCGTTGATATCAATCAGGGAAGGCGCAAGTTATTTTTTGATCTCGGGGATCCTGAGTTCCGTCTTGAAGAAGATATTTATGAAGCGATGGAGTTTATCGGAAAGTTTCAGAAATGGTTTGATGTCACTCTTGGTTTAAATCAAAAGGAAGCAGAAGAAATAGGTGGAGTTCTAAAACTATCAGTCAAAGGTGATGGTCGTGATTTTATTCATAAAAGTGCGGAGGCCATTCGTATGAAGCTTCAGATAGATGGAGTGGTGGTGCATGCGGTTGCCTTTGCGGCATCGGCGTCCAAGGATTCCAGCGCCTTATTGGATGGGCCTTATGTGGAAAAGCCATTGATTTCAACGGGCGCGGGCGATCATTTTAATGCAGGCTATAGTTTGGGAGTTGTCTTAGGAGGAGATTTGGAACAATGCCTTCAACTGGGCGTGGCAACATCAGGTTTTTATGTGCGAACAGCTCAAAGTCCGTCTCTTAAAAATTTAAGAGAATTTCTTCAGAAACTCGCTTAAGATAAATAGTCTTGAAAGATCTGTGGAAAAAGGATTAGGCTACTTTTTTTATGGAAAGACTGTGCATCAGTAGGGAATTAAAGTTTCTAACGTTTTTTTTGACTTTAGGAATCATCTTGATCAAAGAGGAATCTTTTGCGGCGGCAGAAGTGGTCAGAGGTGATTCTTCCCAATTGTCTCCGATCGATATCTCCAAAGTATTTGATGTGAAATCGTTTGGGGGCGATCGTCTTGAGTTTAAGACCAAGAACTTTGAATCAAAAAACATTGATTTACCTGTCTACTCAGGTGATCTGAAGTCATTGCCTATGACAGATTGGCGATCTTCGAAACCGGACTTTTATTCCAAAGCTATTTCTCTACGTGATTTTGAAATCAAAAAGACAGCTGAAAAATGGTCTCGCCAAATGGAAAATCAAGAGAAGACAGATCTCTTTCAAAAAGCATCTCATATCGATGAAAAACAATCGCATTTACCTGATCGTCCCATCGAAATAAAACAACTGGAGTCGCCTAAGATGATTCATGAAAAAGAATTAGAAATACTCATGAACCGCGGAGCTGAGATGGTTCCCTTACAACAAAAAGGCGGAGCAGGTTTATCTTTGCCCCATTCTAAGGAGCCACCTGAAATGAAATCTCCACCGAAATTGGAACCTTCGAAGTAATTTGACCTATCAACTTGTATTCTCCGGGAAGCAATCGAACAGCCTGATTGGCGGAGGAAAATAATTCCTCTTCATAGAAGAGTTTTTCATTTTGATTCAATACAATGGAAGACATCTGTTGGCTGTAGACTTTGTCGTGTGAGGAAGAATAGATTGTTTTTTTGTCCTTGTCATAAATGGTAAAGTCGTAATGTTGAGCTGAACTAAACTCAAGAAAGTATTTTTCCTTTCCTTGATTGATGACCGTCATACGAGCTTTTAGAGCGGCATCACTTGTAGGTGTAAAGTTTTTGGGTTCCATAGACAGATCGACCTTAAAATGAGGGGGCGCTTTCACACGTTGCATTGCTTCACTTCGAGGGGATCCAAAAATCCATTTGAAAGGGCTTTTAAGAAGGGATGGCGCTCCTTCTGTTTTGTTGGGTTGAACATGGGTATTGCCCCCCTGAGGTTTGCTGGGACTGATATCCACGGCATCAACCAAGTGGCCGTTGACCCAAAAATAGATCAAACAGTAAAAAATAAGCCGTGCGCGACTTTGACTGCTAGGGTTTGCTGGTAGATAAATATGTTTCATTAAGAACCGTATGATGGCATGGTTGAAATGTTCCTGTCAATCCGTCAAGCATTTCTTGTTGTTTTTAAATAGAACAGAAGCTTGCATCGAAAGGAATGTCCTGACACTATGCCGCACTGAATTTAATGTTTTCACATGATCCATGATTCACAAATAATACTCACCGGTTTTACCGGTGTTCTCGGAAAGAGATTTGCCTATCGTCTGGCAGCTTTAGGTTATCAAGTGATTTGTCCTATTCGTGCCGGAAGTGAAGCAGAGGCAAAAAATCGTTTTGAAGCGACTTTTCATGGGCTTCGTGAATTATTGCCAGACTATGATGAATCTGTAGGAAGCCGCATTCGTGCCATTCCCGGTGATGTCCGCCAAAAGAGGCTGGGTATTTCTGAGTCTATGTTAGACCAGCTCAAAGGTCCTAAAACGATAGGGATATGGCATTTAGCAGCTCTTCTTGATCTTACAGAAAGCAATAGCCAGGATGTCTACAACACTAATTTTCTAGGCACACTCCATGTATTAGAATTTGCTAAACAACAAAATATTCCTGAGTTGCACTATTTCAGCACTTTTGGGGCTAGCGGTAAGATTCATCAAGGAATTGTGCGTGAAATTCCGGGAATCCGGCCTCCTTTATTTCGCAACACCTATGAGAACACAAAATGGGAAGCGGAACGCCGTGTCTGGCAGGCTCAGATTCGTGGAGAAATCTCGGCAACCATTTATCGTCCAAGCATCGTGGTGGGAGATTCCATTTTGGGGCGATACGAACAATTTAATGTTTTTAATCATCCCTTTGATGTGGTGAGTCGGGTTCGTGCCAAGTTGTGTGAGAAACAAGGATTAGATCCTCAAAAATCAACTCTCAAATATGACTTGCGCGTTTTGGGTGATCGAAAAGCCACCCTTAATATTGTGCCCATTGATTTTGTTCTCGATACAGTGATCAAATTATATTCGGTCGCGAGTTCAAGAGGCCGGGTTTATCATATTGTCAATCCAAATCCTCCGTCATTAGGTTTAATCGAGGAAATATTTCATCGGAATGAACCTTGGGAAGGGGTGCGCTGGGAATTATTCGATCCATCCAAAGGATTTCTCAATACCTACGAAAAGTTCATTGCGAAACAACTGGATTTTTTAACTCCTTATCTTTTAGGAGAAGCGATTTATGATTATTCCAATGTTCAAAGTGTTCTCGCTCTTCATGGGGGGATGCCTCCTCTCAAGAACGAAATATTTTTGGATGCGATTTCGAAAAGGGGAAAGCTTCATGGCTGGCAAGAGCAAAAAGCGGGTATTTCGTTGGCATCTCTTGGAGCACAGAGAGAAAAGCTTGATCATGAGTTTACTTGGGAACAAAACAGTGGACTGGTGGTTGATTTTTCGCCCCATCATCCCATGAAGGAAGTGGTGTATGCTAAATCCAACTATGCCTTTACAGAACGTTTTGTGGGGAAGATCTATCAATTAAGAGAAAAGATATTTTCAAAACGAGGAACGAGTGGTCATATTAAAAATGGCTCCACAAAGGATATTGTCATTGTGCCGTTTGGAATGGGCGTTACTCGCCGTGGAGAAGGAGAAATTCATTGCTATCAATATCATGAAAAACTGGCCGATCAGATCTTTACCTATCTCAATCAAGTCGTTGGATTTGATCTTCGCGCTTATGCTCGAGGCGAGATTCCTCAACATGAAGTTTATCATGATATTCACGACAATTGTTGTTGGGCTATCGCGGATGATTTGGTTCACATTTTAAGACTCTTTCAAGATATTCAAAGAACAGGCGGTGTTGACTGGATTTCTCGTTTACAACTTTTACCTCACAGCGGTGGAACCTATTTAACAAGTTGGTTGGCAGGTATTCTATCATTTCAGGATATGGCCTTAATGGCTCATCAATGCGCCTATCTGA
>CAYVFJ010000039.1:0-3481 GCA_964450905.1 uncultured Verrucomicrobiota bacterium | reverse complement strand
CATTTTCTTGCAACCTTCAATACAAGGCCAAATCGCGCCATATCACTTGATTTTTTTGGCCTAATGTGGCTCAATGTGGCTTAAGATGTCTTTTCTCTCCTTTAAAATCGGTTCTCAAATTGAAAAAAAACTAAAGAATGTTAGCGAGTTAATCTCTCGAAAGAGGGTTCAGTTGGAAAATCTTTCTCCGGATTGTCTGAACGCTATTCATCGATATGCCCGTATCAGCAGCATTGGAGCTTCTACACGAATTGAAAATGCGGTCTTGACCGACACAGAAATTGATTGGCTGGATAAGACATTGGGGGACGATAGCCGACTTGGTTCTTTTGAAAAACAAAAAACCTTTATTGAAAATAAGCTCTCCAAAGATAAGGAACGGAGTATTGAAGAGGTTGCGGGACTCCGGCGTGTCCTGACCATTATCTATGAACAGGCCAGAGATCTCTTCCCTTTAAAGGAAATGGATATTCGTGGATTGCATAAGGAATTACTGCAATTTTATCCTCCCGCTGAACACTACGTAGGGCAATACAAGATCGCATCCAATAGTGTCATTGAACGAATGGGAAATAAGATGACCCGAGAAATCTTTAAAACTGCAGATCCGGGTCCTATAACTGCAGCAGCCATGCAACAGTTGGTTGCCTGGCACAATCAGGCCTTACCCGATACTCTTTGGTCTTTGGCCGTGGCAAGTGAGTTTGTTTACCGTTTTCTAGCAATTCATCCATTTCAGGATGGGAATGGACGATTAGGACGGGTGCTTTTTCATCTCAGCTTGTTGCAATCACCCGACGAAAATCTTAGATTCGTCGTTCCTTATCTTTCCCTTGATCGTCAGATAGAGAGGAGCCGTGCCGAATATTACATTGTTCTCCGTCAATGTTCAGGTGGTATTTTCCGCCAAGCTCCTGAAGAGTATCGGATAGAGATTTTCCTTAACTTTATGTTAAAAATGGTAGAAAGATCCTTGGCGCATGATATTGATTACTATGAAAAAAAGTATGTCAGTTATTTGAAACTAACCGAGTCGGCCAAGAAGGTTTTGAGCTGTTTTCGTGAACATCCGGAAACAAGATTACGGACCGGTCAGGTGATGAACCTCACGAATATCCCTAGACGAACCGTCACACGAACGATGGAGGATCTTGCTCAAATTGGCTTTCTGCAAAAAATGGGACAGGGTCCCTCCACGCATTATCAGCTCATTTTTTGATCTCTTTTTTAATAAAAGACCCATTAGAAATTTTATGAAAATTCTTTTTCGAAACTTTTCGTGAAACCGGTTGTTTCCATCTATAGACATTGAATCTTAACCCAACACCAAGAAAGGAATCCTATGAAAGCAACCCGTACTCTTACTCTGATAAGCATTGCGGCTATCACCCTCTCCATCGGCGTTTATGCAGAAGCGCGAGGCAACGGTGGAAAGAGTGAAAAGGGTGGTGACGGAAGCGACCGTCAGCATGACCGCGGCAACAAAGATGGCGGTGTAGATCGACCTAATCATGACAAAAACCATGATCGAGGGCCTGATAAAGATCGTGGTGATCGAAGTCCTGGAGTGAATCGTCGAGAGGAAAATCAACATGATCGGATCGGTCAAGGAATTAAATCTGGACAACTCACCAAAGAAGAAACCAAAGAGTTAGCATCTGAACAAAAAGAAATTCGTCAGGAAGAAAAAGAATACAAATCGGATGGCACTTTGACCAAAGACGAACGTAAAGATCTTCATCAAGATCTGAGTGAAGCTAGTAAAGATATTTATGAGGAAAAACATGATTCTGAAACTCGCGAGAAAACAGCTTCCACAGAACCCAAAAAATCTGGAACAAAAGATCCTGGAATAAACGGCCGTCAAGAACGTCAACGCGATCGGCTTGCTGAAGGAGTCAAGTCCGGTGAGCTTACCAAAAAAGAAGCTCGGACTCTCGCGGGAAAGGAAGTGCGCTTGATCAAAATAGAAAAAGCGCTGAAAGAAGAAGGTCTATCTCCTAAGGAACGAATCGAGTTACAGAAAAAGTTGAATGATCTCAATCAAGAGATCTATCAACAAAAACATGACACTCAAGATCGTCCTTAGTTTGCATATTTCTTAAATTGTAACCGCGGTTAGCAGCCTCGGTTACAACGTTTTTTTGCGGCAAGAATGTAAATAGAAGAGAATGGCCTTCTGAATATGAAGCCGATTTTCTGCTTCATCAAAGATAGTCTGCGCGTGTGCTTCAAACACTTCCGTAGAAATTTCTTTCCCTCTGTATGCAGTCAAACAATGCATCACCAAAACATCGGCACGAGCTGCTTGACAGATACTTTAGTCAAGATTTGTATGAAACCATGATATTAAAAAACTAGCTGTCATTTAGATTAAATCTTTTCCGCTGAAGCTAGACCTGAGTTTGATGACGTTGTCCTGCGAGAACTTCTTTTGCGCCTCTCAACAATCCTTCTACTCCGATATCTGCGGCTGCTGGCGACATTTAATCTATAAAGTTACGGATCTCCTGATCTCGTGGAATTCAGGACTTTACTAAATTTCTTTAAAACTCGAATTTTGCGTCGGCCAATCGTTTTTCTATTTCTTGGATCACACGTTTCTCTTCTTCTTCCCCTTCAGCCGAAAAAGTGACTGAAAAACGCAGGTAAGCGCCGGCATCATCCCACGGGACGGTTGAAATCAGTTTTTCTGTAATCAACCACTGACTTGCATCTTCGGCTTTTTCAAAAGAAAGTGATCCTGCTTGTTTAGGTGCGTGAACATAAAGAAAAAAGGATCCTTTCGGTTTAACTGCCTGAAATCCAAACTTATTTAGGCAAGCGACCAATAAATCCATCCTGCGAGAATATTTAGCCGCAATTTTTTCAGTGATCTCCGGATGATCAAAACAATAGGCCGCTGCATGTTGAATCGCTAAAAATTGTCCTGAGTCACTGTTGTCTTTCACATCGCCATAAGCTTTCACAAGCAACTCGTTGCCCACCACAAATCCACAACGCCAACCGGTCATGTTAAAAGATTTACTGACCGAATGAAGTTCTACCCCAACCTCTTTAGCGCCGGGTGTGGCAAGAAAACTTAAAGGGTTGCCTTCAAAAACAAGCGCTGCATAAGCGGCATCTGAAATGACAATCAACTTGTGCTTGAGAGCAAATTCAACCACCTGCTTAAAGAATTCCGGAGTCGCACTGGCGCCTGTTGGATTGTTAGGATAGTTAAGCACCAATATTTTAGCTCTTTTGAGTTTGTCCGAAGGAACAGCTTCTAAGTCGGGAAGAAAAGAGTTCTTAGCCGTTAACGGCATATGGTAGACCTCACCTCCGTAGTACTGAGTATGCGTCCCAAATACAGGATACCCAGGAGTGGTCATCAACACCCCATCCCCAGGATTAATAAAACAGGCTGGTAAGATCGAAAGAGCCGCTTTGGAACCTATGGAATGAATCACTTCCGTAGCACGATGAACCCCTCTGACTC
>CAYVFJ010000038.1:0-6161 GCA_964450905.1 uncultured Verrucomicrobiota bacterium | reverse complement strand
GAAAGCCCTAAATCAGCCTTGATTGCAGAAGCAGCCATCGCAATACGCACACGATCAATATAAGCCACGGCTGCAAGAGCAATCGCAAATCCCAACACTTTGTGCCGAGCAGTCGAGGGGATAGTGCTCTGTGGAGTGGACATAGCCAGTTAGAGAATCTCCATATCTCTCATATCATTCAAGAAACGAATTCGATATTCACAATCCAAACTTTTTTTGGATTTTGGATGAGTCAGTTTACATCGAAAATGAGTTCCGTAAACCATTTTTTCTGTCTTGATAGGAACTGTTCCTGAAAAAATGATCAACCCCTCTGGACATTCATTTTTCATTTTTGATCGCACGAGTTGAATGAGATCTTGAGGAGAAATAATGGTTCCTAACGTGGAATCTTGATATAAAACTTCAGGACTATTTTCCGTTTCCTTCACCCAACTTTGGATCCATAAAGAATCCCAATCCGATTCAATCTCCTTTAAATTCCAAACATTCTTTGAAACTACATTTTGACAAATCTGCTTGGATTTTGTCATGCTTTGAGCTTCCAAAGCGCGATCGGTATGATCGCTACCGATTCCCACAAAGATATCTTTTCCATTCAGAAAAAGCGTGTATTCCACTTCTCCGGAAGTTTTGCTGCTCATGACTTCAATTTCATTTTCCGTCGTGATATTATGTTTTAAAACCGGAAAAACCATCGGGATCGAAGGAGGCGGAGCCACGCCTTCGTGTTCCAGCTCCTTCACATGAGCAAGAACCGCCTCCCGATTTCTGCCGACAAACCCGGCATTCACGATTCGTTGAACTTGAAATTCAAAAGGCATTTCACCCTTTGATTGGATCAGATTTAATTTTAATAGATTCATCTTAAAAGGAATTGGATTCCGAGTTAAATCACCATGGGCTAATCAATGGGATCACCTGTCGTCCATGCCGTCGATAGATCATAAAATCTCGGTCTGTAGTAAAAATACTCGATCCAGACCGAAGCTCGCTCATTCTTACCAGAGACGCGTCAGCCAACGACATAGGGATTTCCGAATAACGCTCGATCAACGCGCCTGTGTTGAACATCTCTTTTGCTAAAAAAAAGTCCAACTGCAGGATATTCCTCCTTGCCAATTCGAACAGTCCTTTGATGGAAACTTGTTGCCGCTGGAGTAGAAAAATTGTTTCAGTGAAAACAGCGTCGCATGTTAGAAAAGGAGGAGAACATGTCTGCCACTCTTCTACAGCCCATTCGTGATAAGAATCTTGGGCTGAAAGAAAGGCTACCAACGGTCCCGTATCGATCAATACAACGGATTTCACTCGCCAAACCCCTCCATGTATTTTTTATTGGTAGACAAATCTTTGGGCGCTTTCTTAATAGATCCACAGAGATCTTTAGCCAAATCGTAGCAAGAAGTTTCCCTTCTGCTTTTAAATGAACGAAATCCTTTCTCTAATAAAGAACGTATCATTTCAGATTTGCTCGTCTTTTTTCGTCCCGCCTCTGTCTCTAATAGGAAATCCCATTCCGGCGGAATTTTAACGGTGATCGTTACCATAAAATCAGGGTAATATGATAGTGACATGATGTCAATACAAACTCCCATCCAAATTCCTCATCAAAATCACCAAAAGATTATTGTTGCAAAATGGAGTTAGTTATTCCATTTTGAGACTCGAAATGGAATCGATTAACCGTTTTTTTAATAGCCCGAAGGGTAGTTATTTCTTTTTTGGGCCTCGTGGCACCGGTAAATCATACTGGATACGTCAACATTATCCGGATGCTCCTTTGGTTAACTTGCCTACGGGGAGGACGGAATCTTTGCTTTTGAAGTAAAGAACTCGAAGAAAATTCGTTCAGAGAACCTCCGGGGATTGAAACATTTCTCGAAGATTACCCGCAAAGCCATGCTTATTTCCTATATCGCGGTCATGAACGTCTTAAGATCGATGGAATCTATTGTATTCCCTGCGAGGAAGCTCTCCTTAACATGAAACCTGGCAGCTTAGTTTTACATCCCTGAATTCGCTCACAAAACCATGCGATGATCTCTATTTTTTCATCGATGATTGGAATTTGGGGTTAAAATGGGCAGAGCCTAGCCAACGCGACTTTGAGCGGTTCTCCATAAAAACGCTCGTAAAGTCTCTCTTTAATTTCATCTTGAGACAAACCCTGCGGAAATGAGGCGAGAACCATTTCTCTTGCAGCATTAAACATCAATGCTCCCATGATAAACCGTTCCTCACCCGAACGCGCCATCATCATTTTCTTGACCCTCTCTTGAATCTCTGGGGAGGTATCATTCATGTAAACATTCCTTTAGTAAGTAAGCGACATCAAGTTTATCTGTCCAATACTGAAGATAGGACTTATCGTACTCACCTACAAGCAAGTTTCTCACATCCTGAAGTTGTATTTTTGAGTGAGAATCCTTTGCCCAACAGAGCTTCGAGATCATCAAGTCTTCTTTGCTCACAATCCAAACCGTGAAATCTTGAAGTGTAATTTTCTTTCTTCTCTTAAATTCAAGTTCTCGATATTCACTGCGCTTTCGCACAATACTCCGGCATATCCATATTATTCAGTCAAATCCGAAAGGAATTTGATAACAGTGTTTGATAATGATGATGGTAGATGTACTTGAATGTATGGCTAATATCAACTTATTAAGTAAGAATATCACGGCGCTGCAGCCAACGGCCACCCGTGCTGACGCGGGCGGCTGCGGCTGAGCTTGATCGTTCGGTGTGCTGAGATTGTTTTCGATCTGCAAGTTTCAAAACCTCAACAGTTTCTGAGTGGTTACATTGTTACATGGTTAATTAACCATATATCATTGGACTCTTTTTTTCGGCGATTTTCCGCACTTGTGATTTCACGCACCACCACTAACCTGCCTCCCTTTAGTGGAGGAGGGGGGCCACCGCAGGGGTGGCAAGCAGGAAGGCGCGGAGTTCGCGGAGAGAGTTAAGAAGAGCAGAATAAGCCGTTTATCCGCTGCAACGGATAAACCGGGAAACACGCTTCTCAAGATATCACTGAGTTCTGGCCTGGCATCGAAAGTCGTCAGAGTGTTTGTGATGGAGAAGCGTGTATTGTTCGAACACGCATTCCTATTTGGATTTTGGAACAGGGCAGGAGACTCGGAATCGAAGGGTGCTATCATTCGCATTAATCGTCTCAACGAATATTAGGGAGTGGAGACTGTTGTAGGGATGAAATTTCTGTTAGTACCGATGTTGAAAAGTGGTGGGCCAAACCATAGTCTTTTAATATTTCCAGAAATTTATCCGGATTTTAAGCTCAAGCGCACGGCTAGATTGATTGCTTCAATCATGCTTTGACAGTTGGCTTTGTTTTTACCCGCAATATCGTAGGCTGTTCCGTGATCCGGTGAGGTTCGGATGATGGGAAGTCCCAGAGTAAAATTCACACCTCGATCAAAGGCCAGTGTTTTGAGCGGAATCAGGCCTTGATCATGATACATACAAACCACGGCATCGGCTTTGCCTTGAAGGGCTAACCAAAAGACGTGATCCGGTGAGTATGGCCCGGAAATGGATTTTCCAAAATCTCTTTGAGCTCTGTCAATCGCAGGAACAATGATTCTCTTTTCTTCAAAACCTTGTTCCTCACGAACTCCTCCATGAGGATTAAGGGCCGCGACAAAAATACGTGGTCTGCGAATTCCAAGACGCACCAATCCTTGATAGGTCAAATGGATGGTTTGATAAATAGAAGATGGTGTGAGAAGTGAACTGACCTTTTTGAGTGGCACATGAATGGTCACGAGAGCGACGCGTAAAAGATCGCTGACTAACATCATCGAAAAAGATTTCGTGTGAGTTCGATGGGCCAACCATTCGGTTTGTCCAGGAAATCGAAAGCCAATTTGCTTAAGACCAGCCTTATGGACAGGCGCGGTGACAAGCGCTGTATAATCGCCCTGCAAACAGCCTATGACACCGGCTTCAAGAGATGTGAGCACAAATTGCCCTGCGGATTTGGATATTTTACCGGGTAAAACTTTTGGAGCCAGATTTTCAAGTAAAATTTTGTATCGAAAACGAGAATCCAGCTTGCCGGATTGAAGAGCTTTGCGGACAATTTCGGGGCCAATTCCGGCCACATCTCCCAAAGTAATTGCAATGGTTTTCATAAAGGATGATTTAGTTAATATCTGGATGTTCCGAACCACAAATGTCTCGATTTAAGCGAGCCTTGAGCGAGTGAGCGAGTGGCACTTTGACAGTGCTGACACACAGTGATAAAACTAAAGATTTGCGACAAAATAACTTAGACATTATTAGTCGATGCGATCGTTTTCTGGGGGTTCTATACTGGGCACAGCGGCAAGATATTTCTCGAAATCTTCGCGACGTCCAGACCTGGCTTCACGTTGGAGATAATCCATGGTCATGGTCACTGCCAACTTTTCACCAGCGGCACTGGCAAAAAACTGGCTGATCGTGTAACCTTCACGTGCTGCCAAACCCTCAATATTTTTCTTCAATGATTCTGGAAGTTCAATGGTCAGCGTGCTCATATTTTGTGTTGGATCAGGCTCAGAAATTCACGCGGTATCAATGCTTGAATGCCCAGTTGTTCTGAACCATGAAAGTCTTTTATGTTGTGGGTGACAATGTAATGGCAATTGGCTGCAAAAGCTAGTTCTAAAACCATGTCATCATCAGCATCCTTCAAAAACGGTCTCCAGAGAAAATGAATTTCCTGTAAATGAGACTGACTGGCGAGATAACGCAAAAAACGAAGCGCATCCTCAGGGGTGCGGCCTGACACCAAGTTCTCAGACCTGGTCAAAACCTCCTGCCATTCGGTATATAACCCCACGGAAAGACATGAACAAAAATCTGGCGATGGGATCGAATTGATAAGCGCAAAACTTGCTCCTTTGGAGGAACGTACCGCCGCCACCAGCACGTTCGTGTCAAACACGACTTTTATCATTTCGGCATTATCACAGAAAGAAAAAGTGAGTTCAAATCATTCCTTCTCATCCAAATTAAAGTAATTGCAATGGTTTTCATAAAGGATGATTTAGTTAATATCTGGATGTTCGGTTTGTAATTTTTTGAGTCGATCTTCAGCTTCTTTACGGCAGGAAAGATCTGCTTCAACGATTCGTTTGAGTATTTTGGCGGCTTGCTCCCATTTTTTTTGATTTTCAAGAATGTTCACGGCATCGAAAGCTCCTCTACATAACCAAAAAAATTCTTGTTGTTCAGGTAACGCGTTTTTTGGATTAAACCCATGAAGCGGACTGGTATATTGATCGAGAGCACGCGTCAGATCTCCTTTGTTTTCGTATGTTTTACCTTGTTGAACAAAAGTTTTATTGCGTAAAGTGGTGTCTGCTTGAGGAGAATCTAAAATGACTTTGAACGCCGCGATGGCATCGTCGTATCGTTTGAGTTGTCGCAAGCATCGTCCACGAGCCTCGTGCGCTTCCAAAATTTTTTCCGGCGAAAGGGAAGGTGGAAGCGGATCATTGACTTTTGTTAAATCCTCGAAGAGAGACAAAGCTTCCTCGAACTTTTCTCGTTTGATGAGAGTATTTCCATAAAGAAGACGTCCTTCGAAAGCTCGAGGAGAAGCGGGATATTCTTTGAGCAGAATTTTGATTAGCCGATCCACATCTTCTTTCTTTTGATCCAGTCGGTCTGCGGCTTCCGCGGCAAGATAGGTGGCCTCTGCCGCGAGCGGATGGTTGGGGGTCTGTTTTTGGATCAGTTCAAATTGCCTCTGTGCTTCCGCGTAATTTTTTTGAAGAAGAAAATAGGTTCCCAACCAAAATTGCGCTTCCACGGCTGTCGCCGTTTTTGGATTATTTTTCATGAGCGCTTCAAATTCAGCCAAGGCTTTGTCCATCTGATCCAACCGCTCATAACTCAGACCTCGTTTCATTAGGAAAGAAGGCGCCAGATCATGTTTTGGAAATTTTTCGATAAATAAATTAATCTGATCGATCGCCTCTTTAAATCGATCTAAACTAAAGAGAGTATTGACGTAATCCATCCAAGCCTTCGGAACGTATGAGGAATGGGGATATTGTTCCAAAAGTGTTTGATACGTTTCCGCAGCCTTTGGAAGCTCACGATTTTTTTGGTGGGCAGAAGCAACCAGCAAAAGAAACTCGGGCGCC
>CAYVFJ010000037.1:0-4403 GCA_964450905.1 uncultured Verrucomicrobiota bacterium | reverse complement strand
GGTGGGGGGAATAGGTGTGGTCGTTTCTGTTGCTGGAGCTGTTATAGGAGACTAAGTTTCGAACAAAGCGCTTTATTCGGGTTCGGGCAGTCCTCTGGGAACCAAATAATAGTCTTCCTGTTTATAATCTACAAATACATTCAAATCATAAATTCGAAAACCAGAACTGATATCTGCCGAACGATTTAAGAAGCGAACGAGGACATATTGTCCCTCTACCATGGGCGCTTTTAGTTGGGAAAACTTTTTGTCACCTGCTTGGGCGACACCAAACGGAGTTAATGTCTCGAACCACGAGGATTTCAACTTAATGAACTGAGGAGCGGCCTTTGTATCTCCCTTAAGCTGGGCGAATAAAGGAAAATCAGAACGTGTCTCGTTGTATCCCGCTAACAACGGGTCATACCAAGCTAATTTTTTATTCTTTCCGTTTTCCCATGGCAGACGCTGAAGCACATAAAACATCATATCTCCATCCTTTTGAGAATGGACTGCGCTAATTTTACGAATTTTTCGGGTCTGCCCTAAATTGACAACAGCGACTGACTCCATTTCTTTTGGATCGAACTCCCAAAAAGTATCGGCATTATCATCGTTGATATAGTTGGCTTTTTCGGGCTCGATGGCGGAAGTGACGTAAGCAACATTAGCTCCAGCATACATATTGGCAACATCATACCGACTTTCGTAATGCTTACCTACTGTGGGATCTTCTTTGGGAGAATCCTTTTTTTTCTGAGACTCTACATCTGATTTCTTCTTCAACGCGTATTCTCGAACATCTTTTGGAGTATAAAATGAAATATCACTGATGGTAGGAATGATCTCTTCTGCCATGGTATGCATGTCGATGGTTACCAGAGCGCGAAATGTTGCAGAATGACGAAATTGGACAGAAGTCACGGGGTCGCGCATGGGTTTATTTTCAACGACTGTCTTCCAGCCTTCTTCTCCAGGCAGAAGCGGTATTTCCGCCACTTGCACTGTCAAGGTTGCTCCATTTAAAACTCCTGTCACATTCACTTGGTTAAGACGGTCGACCACTCTCATGGAAAGCAAAAATTGATAAGTCTCTTTCTTAGAAATGGAAATCCCCGAGACTCGATCTGTGTCAATAAGAGATAACAAAAGATCTCTGTCGAAAGACGACTGATCTTGAGAAGTAACCTGAGAAATTCCGGTGCCCGACACGATCACACTAGCGACGTCCATTGGAAACAACTTCTCTCCTAAGTCTGCCAGATCAGGAAGACTCACCAATTCCACTTCTTCCCCATATCCTCCTGGGAGAAACATCGATAAAAAAATAAATATACCCAAACACCCTCTAAATAGATCGCTCTTTTTCATAAATAAATAACCCTCATTCCTTTCTTGCTAACCTACAGATAACCTATGAAACCATTTAAATCAAGCGAAATGTCAATTATTTTAAAAAGTCATGCTTTATTTCACCAACTCTATTTTGTCAATAAAGATAGGAACAGACGCCTGATTAGAAATGACGATCTCCGTAATTTTTGAGACATCCAGCGGGGTTTTTAGTTCTCCCTGATAAGGAGAAGCTTTATCACTTCTCCAAAGCTCTTTTGTCAGATCAATTTCAATGGTTTGATTTCCAGGAACGACATCTACTTTTTCTCTATGACAATCTTTATTTCCTTTAGCAAGACTGTCTTTAAATTGGACGACCATAGGTTCTTTTTTACTCGACGGATTCGAAAGAGACATTTTAAATTTTGAATACCCTGTCCAATCCTTAAGTTTCATCACATTAAAAAAGGCTGTTACAGATTCTTCTATACGAAGAGACTGTGTTCCATCGGCTTTCCATTCTTTTGAGAAGGAAATGTTTTTGGGGCTATCCTTGGGATATTTTTGCACAGGAAACTCTTGCTCAAAATCCTGAAGAAGAGTTGTTTTTTCATCTTTTGTTGGAGGAGACACCGGGGCAGATGTTGTGGGGACAGATATTGGGGAAGGCGCCCCCGCCCCCACTCCCACTCCCACAGGACTGATTCCACGCACTAACTCCATTTTATCAATATAAATTGGACCTTGTCCCTTGTTAAAAAAGGCTACTTCCAAAAGTTGAGACAAATCAATGGGAGTTTTTACAGAACCTTGGTACGGACTTTCTTTATCGCCTCTCCATAATTCTTTGGTAAGATCGATCTCGATCATTTGTTCGCCTGGTCCTACGTCCACCATTTGCATATGACTGTCCTTCCAATCTTTGTTACCTAGACGATCTTTTAACTGGAAAACGATTTTTTCGGATTTGCTGGATGCGTTGGACAAGTAAAATCTTAATCCTAAACATCCCTTCCAATCGGCAAGACTCAAGGCTGTCACTGGAATTATGGCAATGAGATTAGGATCTATTCGTAAAGACTGAAAGCCGTCTATCTTCCATTCTTTTGAGAAGCCAACGGAACCTAACGCTTCTTTTGTCACATTGAAGTTTGTTTCGAAATCCTGAAGGAGAACGACTGGTGGGCCGGGAGGATTTGAGGGAGCATTCGAAGATTCTAAACTTGGAGGCACATTTGTGGGCGCGCTGGAAGGCGCGTTTGTAGGGACGCTCACGGGCGTGGGCGCAGGTGCTGTGGGTACAGGCATAGGTATAGGCGCACTGGGAGGTGTCGCGGACAGAGTGGTGGATGGCGTATCTCCGCCCTTCACTAATTCTATTTTATCAATAAAAATGGGAACTGTCCCACTATTTGCAAAAATGACATTCTTAATCACGGACAAATCCAGAGGAGTTTTGATTGCCCCTGGATAGGGGGCATCTTTTTTGCCTCTCCACATTTCTTTGTTGAGATCAATCCCCACCGTCTGTTCTCCTGCCACAATATCCAATGTATCGACATGATCATCCTTGTAATCTTTATTTTGTTGATCAGAGATTCGCAGGACCATTTTTGATGAACCGGTGCTGGACACAGAAAATTTCAGCCGTGAATAGCCAGACCAATCTTTTAAATTGAATTGCGCAATACTCGCTCTGATCGTGGGGTCTATCTTCAGAGATTGCTTTCCATCCGCTTTCCATTCCTTCGAAAAAGCGGCGGCACCGGGGCTGTCGGCCGGAAACTTCTGAACCACAAATTCTTTTTCAAAATCCTGAATCACCACAGTTTGCTCAGCTTCAACCAAAATGGGACTAAAACTTGATACAAACAAAACACCAATCATAGACAGTTTTTTAATAGAAAGACTATCGCTCCACCTTTTAGACTTGCTCAAAAAATAGACTTTGAGAATCATTGGTTCACAGAACCATAAATCCCTTTAGTAAATCAAGTTTATTTTTTTGATAAACAACATTTTACAGATGCCATGCGTCTTTCAATTTTTTGAAGTTCCTCCCGTAGTTGTTGTAGGAAATCTCTTTCAAAGAATCATGGCGCCTCTAAGCAAACGTCTCCTTCCATTTGATTGGATTGAATCAGATAAAGCATGGTCAGGGGACCGCAAAGCTTTTTATCGAACCCAATTATCAATTTTAAGGCCGTCTATTCTCTCAAAATGTTTTGTATTGCCGGTGATTAATGCTTCAGCTTTCTCTAATGTCCTAGATTCATAAATTTCCTTGATTTGTTTCTCTTTGGACTTCTTTTCTTTCCATTTGCCACAGAGATCATTCCAAAGAGCGATCTGTGTCTCCGCGTTGACTCTCCTCCTTGTTTTCTTATGCTTTAGATGGATCGATGAGTTGTAAATTCTTGAAATATTTACCGTAGAAACCTCTATCTCTAGAAATGAGTCGATTTGCTTGCTGAATCGCATGAGCTCCAATTAAAAAGTCACTCAAGATGCTTTCTCGTTTACCACCTTCTCCCCTATATCGACGCCATATTTGAGCTGCAAGAAAACATGAAGCTTTGTTGAGTGGTTCAAATCGGATTTCATTTTCTTCAAGAAACTTGTCGCACTCCTCGTGTTTAGGAAATTGCGTGCATAATTCTGTGTAGGTAACATCACAAATAACCAGACCCCCAACTTCTGTAGCATGGAGAATAGCGGCTACCGATTTATTTGCCAAAACGACATCTTTTCCAAGCAGAATGTCGAAGAGTACATTCGTGTCCAAAGCCGTAATCATCTTCCACGAAGCTCCTCGATCAGTTCATCTGTGTTTCGAACATTAAATTTTTCAAGGTTCTTTTGACAATATCCTCCCCATTTCAATAGATTGATGCTACGCGAGATTTTTTTAATAAACAAACGGCCGTCTTCAGACTCTTCTAATTGAACCTCAGTCTTTGGTCTGAAACCATATTTTTCACGAAACCCCTTTGGGATGGTAATCTGCCCTCGTTCTCCAATTTTCATATATTTGAATATGAATCCATATTTATAAAAATGCAAATTAAAACTTTTTTGCAAGAGCTTCA
>CAYVFJ010000036.1:0-5186 GCA_964450905.1 uncultured Verrucomicrobiota bacterium | reverse complement strand
GGATTATCTTGTCAGCCATCAGAAAGGCAGCCATATCATTCTGGAGACGACAACTCCTCGGCCGGGACACATCACGGTTCCCAATCATAATCCGGTTCGAATCGGCACGCTCAATGGTATTTTGCGGGAAGTGGCTCATCAGAAAAATGTTCAAAAAGAAGATGTCCTTGAAACTCTGTTTTGAATCATGGATAAAAATGAAATTGCAGAAGTTTTGCATGAGATCAGTGTTCTCCTCGAACTGAAAGGAGAAAACCGTTTCAAATCGATTGCCTATTCCAATGCCGCGCGCACCCTCGAAACTTTACAGGAAGATTTGGGCGCTCTCATCCGCGAAGAACGTCTTGGAGAAATCAAAGGCATCGGTGAAGCCCTGACAGAAAAAATTACGATTCTTTTTCAAACGGGTCGACTTCCTTATTACGAAGAACTGAAGGCTTCCTTCCCGGAAGGACTCTTGGATTGCCTGCGCATTTCCGGGTTAGGCCCAAAAAAAGTAAAGGTTTTGTGGGAAAAAATGGGGGTTGAATCCATGGGCGATCTTCGACTTTCTTGTGAACGCGGGCTAGTCGCTCGACTCGATGGTTTTGGTGAAAAAACTCAAGCTAAAATTCTGGAAGGAATCGCGAATCTCGATAAATATCGTGGCTTATTTCTTTATGTAGAAGCTTTCCATTCAGCACAACCCATCCTGGATGCCCTCCGGACATGTCCCTCAGTTCAACAAGTGGAAATAGCCGGAAGCCTGCGTCGTAAAAAGGAAGTAGTGCGTGACCTTGATTTTGTGGTTTCGACTCGTGATCCAGAAATCGTGATGAAAGTTTTTACTTCATTGCCTCAGGTGGAAAAAATCACCAATCAAGGTAAAACTAAGTCGAGTGTCATTCTTAACAACGGAATTCAAGCGGACGTGCGGTGTGTTTTAGAGGAAGAATTTCCATTTGCTCTCAACTATTTTACGGGTTCCAAAGAGCATAACATTGCCATGCGCCAGAGAGCGATCGAACAAAATAAGAAATTAAATGAATACGGCCTTTTCGAAATCAAAATGGCCACGGAAAAGTTCATCCCTTGTAAAGACGAAAAAGTTCTCTATCGAAGTTTAGGATTGGACTATGTGGAACCCGAGTTGCGTGAAGATATGGGAGAGATCATGGCGGCTGAAACGGAAGAACTCCCGAAGTTAATCACGCAAAAGGATATTCGCGGAACGTTCCATTGTCATACTCATTGGAGCGATGGTCGAGATACTCTCGAACAAATGGCGCGTGCAGCCATCGCTTTGGGTTGGGAATATCTGGGGATTTCAGATCATAGCAAAGCTTCTGCGGTAGCCAACGGTCTCAATGAAAAAAGATTGGCTTCGCAGATTCAGGAAATTAAAAAGTTAAATAAAAAATTCACTGATGAAGGGCTGACTTTTCATCTTTTTGCAGGAACGGAAGTGGATCTTTTGAGTGACGGTTCACTCGATTTTTCAGATGAAATTCTGGATCAATTGGATTTTGCCATCACCTCGATTCATCAAGGATTTTCTGCAGACGAATCCAAACAAACAGCGCGAATTATCAAGGCTATTTCGAACCCACATGTGACCATGTTGGGCCATGCCACGGGACGTTTATTGCTTTCGCGTGAACCTTACAAGGTGAATCTGAGCGAGGTGATTGAAGCGGCTGCTCACAACCAAACCGTGATTGAATTGAATTGTACGCCGACACGCATGGATATGGATTGGCGTTGGTGGAAGAGAGCCAGAGATAAAGGCGTGATTTGTTCGGTTAATCCGGATGCACATTCCACGGGCGAACTCGATCAAGTTTCTCTAGGGGTAGACATGGCTCGTAAAGGTTGGCTGCGAGCAAAAGATGTTTTGAATACAAGACCTCTGGCTGAAGTGATTCCGTGGTTAAAAAGAAAATTTAATGTTCAGAAAAGCTGAGTGGGTCATTATTTGTCTATCAACGATAAAGTTTTTCCAGAATCAACATTGCAATTGTCTCTTCTACAGATAAAATTCAATACTTGAAAATGAAGTCCATCCATAAAACTGACCAGAGGATTGCCCGACATATCCAAAATATTCCGCCATCCGGAATTCGAGATTTCTTTGATATCGTCCAAAACGTTCCAGACGTTGTTTCCTTGGGAGTCGGCGAGCCCAGCTTTGTCACTCCTTGGCATATTCGTGAGGCAGCGATTTATGCTTTGGAGAAAGGCCGCACTTCGTACACAGCAAATCTCGGCCTTTTAAAGCTCAGAGAAAGTATTTCGGCTTACTTAGAGGAAAACTTCGGCCTCTCTTATGATCCGAAAAAAGAAATCATAGTGACCGTGGGTGTTTCAGAAGGCATGGACGTTGCGTTGCGAACCATTCTTAATCCGGGTGATGAAGTGATTTATCATCAGCCATGCTATGTCTCTTATCAACCGGGCATTCACCTGGCTCACGGAACTCCGATTTCAGTTTCCTGTCAGGCAAAAAATCATTTTCAACCTTTTACCAAAGATTTTGCGGCTAAAATAACTCCTCAAACACGGGCCATCATACTGAATTTCCCCACCAACCCCACCGGAGCGACCGTTTCAGGAAAAGAACTCCGGTCATTGGCTAAACTCGCTGTAGAAAAAAACTTACTGGTTCTTTCGGATGAAATTTATGCGGAACTGACTTATGACGGAAAACACACCTCCATCGCGACCCTCCCGGGAATGAAAGAGCGCACCATCTTTTTCCATGGTTTTTCTAAAGCGTGGGCGATGACAGGTTTTCGGTTGGGTTATGCTTGTGCCCCTGAACCGATCATTGAAGCTATGATGCGCGTCCATCAATACACGATGCTTTGCGCGCCGATTCTTAGTCAGGAAGCAGCTCTTGAAGCTCTTAAAAATGGAAGTTCAGATGTGGAACAGATGCGAGAAGAATATCTTCTTCGTCGTAATTATTTGGTGGATGAACTTCGCGGCATGGGATTGACCTGTCACATGCCGCAGGGAGCTTTTTATGCTTTTCCATCCATTCAAAAGACCAAACTGACGAGTCGAGATTTTGCGTTAAAACTTCTTAAACAACACAAGGTAGCGGTGGTTCCTGGCGATGCTTTTGGGTCTACGGGCGAAGGGCATGTCCGTTGTTCTTTTGCCGCAGCGATGCCCGAGATTGAAAAAGCAGTTGAACGCATGAAACGTTTTGTAGATCGTCTCTGATCTAATTTGTGAGGGCAGTTATTTTTTTTAAGAGTTTATCGGCCTCATCGCGCGCCTCCTGAACATCTTTTTGTTTAGGGTCGAAGGATAAGATATGATTTAACTCTGCTTTGGCTTTCTGATATTGTTTTAAGTGAATCAAGATGGCTGCTGCATTAAGATGAGGCGCAGGGAATTTTGGAAAGATTTGAGTGGCTTTATTAAATGATTCCAAGGCGCCTGTATAATCTCCTAATTCGCCTAACACAGTCCCACGGTTATAGTAAACAATGTAATCATTGGGGTTCAGTTTAAGCGCTTCGTTGTAGGCAATAATGGCATCCGCTTTTCGGTCTAATTCGCTAAGAACCTGTCCGTATTTAGCGTAAAAAGTGGGGGATCTTGCGCCCAGTGCCAAGGCTTTTTCAAGGTTTTGGAGAGCGGCCACAGGGTTTTCTAACCTCACATAGATATCCGCAATGGCCTCGTAAGTTAACGGTTCGTTAGGAAATTCTTCAATGATCGCGCGAAAAGCATAGAGCGCTTCCTTATAGCGCATGTTTTGAGCGATTCGAATGCTTGCCATGAATCGAGTCAGCCAAATTTGTTTTTGTCGAGCGATTTGAGAGGCAATCCGGATGCGTTCAGTTCCTGGCACAAAAAGTTCCTGATAAAAGGCGGGTTGTTGTTGTAATTGGATGAGAATTTCCGAGGAAAGCTTAAAAATTTCTGAAAATGTATTTCCTATTTCATCCATTTTTTTTTCCGCTTCCTGAATCTGTCCTCCAATCGTTGCAAGTTTAGCTTCGGTAAGGATAATCAGGTTTTTTTGAAGAAGAGCGTCGCATAAAGGCGCGTTCACAGCGAAAGAGCGCGGATAGATTTTTGCCGCGGATTTCCAGAGAGTAATATCGGATCGCCAGTCGGGAAGTCGAATCCATAGCCCCATGAAAAGTAAGAAAAGATAAAATAAACCTGATCCAGAATAAAAGAATCTCGACGAATGATGGTGACGCAGAAAAACTTTGTAAAATGATTCGCACGCGTGGTTATGCACGATATAGGGAATCACTTTCATGATCCCAAAAATAATTGCCGGAGCAAAAAATAGGGTTGGCAGATACATAAAACGCTCTCCAAACGCAGCAACAGGAAAAAGGAGATTTGAAGTGGGCAGAACTCCAATCCAAAACCATCCTACCGCTAAACTGAACCACGGGAAATAAGGCCGTATTTTCCATGCAAACCAGAATATCAAAAACCAGCTAAAGATAAGAGCTGCCAAAACGCACCCGTTGGAAATGGGGGCTATCTCATGATGAACGCTTAGATTCATTGGCCAAAACCATAGACCAACGTACTTCCATAATAACGCCAACGCGGTTGTGACGCGTGACGAATTGGAAACGATGTCCTTATAAGGAACAGCCTCTGGTAAATGATAATTCAGAATGAGGAAGCGTATCCACCAGAAAAACAGACCCACTAAAACAGTCAAAGAAACAAACCTAAAAAGCCTCGCTCGATTTGGCTCCGCAAGCTTTGGCATAGTTATCCATAGAACCATGATTAACGCTGGAAGAATCACCCAATGTTCCTTGCACAACATCGCTAATATCCATAACGCCAACGAAAACCCAAGTTTACCTTTGTTAGAGGCGCGAATGAAATTTAAAATAGCGAGCAACCCAAAGGTCATTCCCATCAGTTCGGCGCGTCCCACAATCCAGGCTACAGATTCGCTTAAGACAGGATGAACCCCAAAGATAAGTGAAGCAAAGAAGGAAGGCCATCGGCCAAATTGAAGATGATTTAATATTAAAAAGAATAAACAAGCATTGATGGCATGAAGCATTGTATTTGTGAAATGAAAGCCATTCCAATATCCAAGAGGCACGAATCCCCATAGCTTGTGATCGATCGCAAAAGAAAGGGTGACAAGAGGACGGTAAAGCCCTAATTCTGGTTTTTTAGGAGGATAAGAGTTCGTGAAGATCTGT